>JAQSCZ010000052.1 GCA_029945665.1 bacterium
GGGCTCACGAATGATTTATTGCCAAATCTTGGAAAAGTTCGGATCAGTGTGATGTTAAATGAATAAATTTTCCGTTTTTATATTTAAAAACTCCGTTTCCATCGGTAGCAAACCACATAGTTCCATTCTTGTCTTCTATAATTTTAAAAACCAATTTTTCCGACAGCATATGCCTCGGATTTTCAACTTTTGAATCCGGCAACGAAAAAGGGATAAACTTCTCTCCATCAAAATGACTAACTCCTCCAATCGATCCAACCCAAATGAGTCCGTTTTTGTCAATTGTTAAACCCCAAATTTCCTCATCCTCACCTGGTAATCCTGCTTTTTTTGAAAATGTTGTAAACTCTTTACCATTATATTTTATGAGTCCTACGGATGTTCCAAACCATAAATTACCTGCTGTATCTTCTACTATTTCCAAAACCCTAAAACGTGGGTTGATTCCTGCAATAGTGATTTTTTCAAGTATTTGTCCATCATAACGTATTATTCCATCACCATTTGTACCAAACCAATAGTTCCCTTTTTTGTCCTGATACATTGTCCTTACAAATTCTCTTACCATTCCATTTAAGTTGGTGTGAATTTGAGGAAATGTTGAGTTTTGATTGAGAATTATTGGTTGGGTGTTTACTTCATTTTTTTTTATATCTGGAATAGATTTTTCTTTCACTTGACCTGAGCAGGCTGAAATTTGAAGTGACAGAAGTATCAAAAGTAAATTCCTCGCTTTAAATATTGTCTTACAACCAGTGTTTTTCATATTGTTGATTTTATAATTGCTGGTAACTTGTTTATAGGAGCAGGTTTTATTTCAAAAACTTCTCCAATCCGCCTTTTTTTGGGTGTATTAGAGAAGGTTTGTATTGCCTATTCCTGCTAACAAACATAACCAAACCCAACCAAATAAAAAAGACCTTGCAACACTGCAAGGTCTTTTTTATCAATTAAACAATTATTGAAGTAGGGGTTATTCTAAGTGTTTTTACCCCCTTGGCTATTGGGTAGGTGCTTGGGTTACGGAATAGCAGGTTATAGGCAGCAGGGGCTGGGCTGCTGCTTAATCGGAAGCTGCTCTTGTTAGTGTAAAGCAGGGTGGGCGGTGAGCTAGATGGTGCTGCTTAAGCTCCACGCTATAGGTTCTATACGCTTATTTTTGGATTTAAAGCTGAGGATGGCCATTTACGGCAGCCTCTGTTGTTATAATTTGGAAATTATAAGGGTAATGGGTAAATAGTATTAATTGCGCTGGTTTAGTAACAAAAACGCTCCCAGAAGGGAGCGTTTTTTTAAATTGAATGAAAAATATATTTATTTCAAAAATTTTCCTGAAAGTACACGCTTAGTATCATCTATAATTTCAAAAGTATAGGTGCCTTGTTCAAGATTTATTAAATCAATAGTCCTACTTGATGTTTTAATGTTCAAAACTGTTTGACCAATACTATTTCTAATAATAACCTCATGAAAATTCTCAGACAAACTTGAATCGAGTACTAATTCATTTTGTGAATTCAGATATGTCTTTGTGCTATAGAATTGTAGTGATTTAATATTTGCAGAGTATTCTGAAAGTTCAATATCATCAATGATTAGCGAATCTACAGAACTATGGATACCAGTTGAGAAATATATTAACATTGTATCAGGGGTTTCATTTGTTTTCCAAATTATATTTGATTTGATATTCATCCACTGTGTATTACTTTTTAAGTACGTTATACAACTTCCAATTTTGTGGTTGTTATCTACACGACCCTTATAAAAGGATACGTTAAAGTATGAAGAATCATTATTGCTATTATAGTTATAATATTTATAATACAAACCAATTGAATTAATTCGTTTAGCTATTGGCATAACTTGTAAAATATAGCCCGGAAAAGTTTTGCCAATTTGTTGGATAAAAAAAGGAATAATGGTTAATGCATATTTTCCATTATAAGAATTAGTAGATTTATAGCAGCTAACTAAACCCATTGAAGATGATAATTGGTTAGACGATTGCCAAAAATCAGGATCTTCAAATTGGCCATTTTTTGTCCATAATTCAAAGTCATAATTAGTTTGCGAAAAAGCATAATTAAAACACATAAAAAATAAAACCAATAGCTTTAATTTAGAGACATTATAGATTAATTTTGTTATCATTTTCGATTTTAATATGGAAGTGTATAGAATAAAAAAAATCATCAGTTTATGGATAGTTTGATTGTAAATTAAAAATTCAAAAAATCGGTTTTAATGCTTCTATATTTTAATTTATTTTCTCTTAAGTAATTTGCAATGTTCTTAATAGAAAATCGTTTATCGCTATAATAATCAGTCCATAAATCAATAATGCCTGAATCTCCAAATCTAATTATTAATAGTCTTGAGTTGCAAACAATACCCTCGCCTTTACGATAGGTCATTACTAGTATTTCTTTGCTTATTCCGAGTTGAGTTAATTGTCGTTGTGGTAAATTATCGGGGGAAGTGCAACAACATCGAAAATCCTGATTTGGGTTGGCAATACCAAAGCCATTCAAAAGACATTGAAGTTGAGATTGAACCCGTTGAGGAATCATCCGTATATCTGGAATAATATGAAAGGTATCTGATTCAAGTTTATGAATAAAAGTATCCAAATTTTGATTTAGAAATATGCTTTGAGTATCTATTTGAAACTCGCAATTATTTTGACCTATTAAAGATAAAGATGAAATCGCAAAAAGTTGCAGAATTAAAAAGTATTTTAACATTCTAAAATCTCCTTACCAAATTAATTGCACCACCCCATTCAAAAGGGGTTCGTTTTTCTTGCGCGATTTGTAGCGATAGTCTAATATATAATAATAAGTACCATTAGGGCATTGCGCGCCTTTGTTCATTACACTGCCATTCCAGTCGTTGTTCTTATCATCGCTTTCGAATACCAATATGCCCCAGCGGTCGTATATCAATAAGTGATAATAAGCTTCACCTTTAATATAAATACTAAATACATTATTACCTAGGTTGCCATCTTTATCGGCACCACTAAAACCATCGTTGCCCGATGGGGTAAATACATTGGGTGGCTGCAAAGCAATTTCGAATGGATTGAATACTTTTTTGCAAACAGTGTCTTTACAACCCAAAGCATTCGTAGCCTCTAAACATACCCATTGTTCGCCTCCACGTTCTCCAAAGTTTTCGCATAAATAGCGATCTGGCTCAGCTTGTGGTGTATTTAAAAGGAAAGGGTCTTTTTTAATGGTAATGTCTCTGTCGTGATAAAATCCCCAACGGTAAGTTACAGCATATTTCGAGGTATTGGTAAAACAGAATTCTGGCTCTTTGGAAACATCGATTGTAAAATCGGCTAATACGCTATCGGCATACACTGTAATATCGGCAACTGCAGGGCAGGCCTTATGTCCAAGTCCTATGGTATCGGCTTGCCAATGCATGGTATGAGCGCCAACACTGGCAATGGTTTTTGTGTAGTTTAATGCTGTATTCGAATCCTTTTTATTGTCGTAGGTCCAATAATATTGTTTGTAATTGTTTAAGCTCTTTAAAACAGCTTTAAAATTAATAACATCACCAACACAAACTACCATCGGTGTTGCAATTAATCTAACACTGTCGTAAGGAACTACTGTTATGGTAATTTTTGCTTGGTTAACAGTTGTGTCAGGGTATATAGCGTAGCAATATTTACCGGTGCCTGGTATGCTATCAAACTGATTGAGGTAAACATCAAATTTGCCAACTTTGTTGTAAGGGTGTGCGATTAAAACAGTATCTTTTTGTGGGGAATAAAAACCATCGCCAAAGCTCCATAGCCATTGTGCTGAGCTGGTAAAGAAAGGCGTATTGTTTTTAAATATAACCGAATCACCTACACAAATGGTTCTTTCGGTGGTGGTTGCAAAAATGGGTTGTGGTCCTGGAATAAATATTTTTAATGATGTTGAGTCAACACAACCGCTTACCGACCTTACCACTAACCAAATGGTATAGGTGCCTATCGCTTTATAATCATGGCCAATTTGTTTTGGTAAATCTTTATTAAAACTGCTCGATGTATTATCGCCCCAACGGATGGTCCAATTATTAATAAAATCGCAAGGCGCTAGGCCTTTTGCAACACATGGATCGATGATGTACGAACTGTCGAAAAACTCTAAAATGGATTTACAATCTACCGTTTTAAAACTTGTTTTGAAGTTGGCCTTTGGTCCTGTTACATATAAATTCTGGCTGAAAGTGTCTTTGCAATTATTACTGTCTTGAACCGCCACGCGAACCAAATACAAACCTGGTGTTTTATAATAAATACCGTTGGCTCCCTGACCTAAATACACGAGGGTATCATAGCCAATTTTACCATACGGAAAACCGCCAAAAATAGTACCTGGTTTCGAAGGGTCGTCATCGGCTTTGCTAAAGTCCCATTTGGTTAACCCTTCAAAATTTTTCTGCCCAGCAAATAGTTTTCTCGTCTGCCAATAATCCGTTGGATCTAAACCACCTACTTTATTTCTATCGAGGGTATAATATCGGAAATAAGGTTCTGCCGCTAGAATATTGTTTTTACAAATAACAGAATCAGCAAAACGGGCCTCACCATAAAAACCTACTACCACTGTCACGTATTCATTGAGTGGGCAATACATTGGCGACAGCGTTTCGACATTCCTGAAAATGCTAAATACACCTTTTTTAGGCGGTTTAAAACCGTAGGCTTTATAAAATTTACCTTTATTATAGATACTGTCTATGGGCAATAAACTGCTGTCTTTATAATTCAATGTGGTGTACGAAATGGGAATATGATAAAAATAAAATGGTGTATCCATGCCATTGGTATCAATGCATCCACGGCTTCCACTCGCGTAATTTCCAATGGTACCTATATTGTTCCATACCACATCTAAAATCGTGCTGTCATTAAAATCATCGATGTCTAAATTAATAGCAGCCAAGGCTTCTTTCATTTTATTGTATGAATAACCAGGCAGAGCTTTTGTTTTCCAGGTATGAACAATGGCTGTAAAGACCGTATCTCTTTTGGTGAGTTGTTGTAACCCTTGTATTTGCGCATAACGTTCAATGACCGTATAATTTACTTTTTTATTGGGGTATCTCGGACTCGATTCCACTTTATGAAAATATTCAATAACCATGTTAACAGTATCGAGTGTACTGTTTTCGATCATGTACCACGATGATGAAGAAGCTAAACTATTGGTATTAGGAATGCTGTGTGGTATGGTCGTAAATACGGAATCTTGGGCGCAAGTATTAAAAATGGCCGTAGTGTCGTTTCTGCCAACAAAGGATAGATTAGCAGATAAACGCGGAAAGCTTGCGAAGTTCGGATAGTAAATAGTGTCTGCGCAAGCGTTGGGATCGATGCCGTTGCCTATTATTAAAGCAACATTTATTTTTTGTACATTTTCATTTGATAAATTGGTATCGCTATAGGTTAAAAAAAATCGGCCAGTTGCTGGTCCAACTTGGTTATAACCTTGATACGCATAAGGCGGTGGACTTAAAGCGGATTCCAATAATTTATCGCCCCCATTCATGTCATTTATCAATTGCCATTTATTAGGTGTATTGATATAATCACCATTTATTTTTGCAAATGAACGCATACAACCTGGCTTGGTTTCATCTAAACTAAAATCAATGGCCTTGGTATTGTAAGTTAAACAATACTGACCAACAATTGATAGTTTTTTTGCGGAAGGCGGCATGAGTGCAATGCTAGCGCGAGCCGTTTGCTCACATTTGAAAGGATGCACTGTGTCTTTTTCATTCAGCGTGATTATAAAACATTTGGGAATGGTATTGTAAAATAATTGGCGGTGTAAGTTTAGATTAATGGAATCACCTGCAGCGAAATTTAAATTCTTAATGCGCTTAATTTCCTTGTGCCACGGCTTTTTATATAACAATGGAAGGGTATCTGTGTTGACTACTAAAGCGTATTGAAAATAACAACTGTGATTGCTAAATTTAATAATGATGCGTTCATTTTTATTGACCGTATAAAACTGTGGTCCATTAACCAGTGTTGGTGGACTGCCATCTTTTTTATCTATAAATACTGTGCTATTTCTAGTAATGTATATTCTGGTTCTATAAGGCATATCAATAAACCCTTCGCCTATTAATCCAGCAGGTATTTGGGTTTTATTAGTAATGCTATTAAAGATACTACTGTCTTTCGATTTATTTCCAATATTGTTATTGCCATAGTATAGAAATGTATCGGAAATAATAGCAAATGAATCGGAGGCCCAGACATTTCGAATGCCACATTGTTTTTTTACTTTGTCGAAAATAGTAATTGGGAATGATTGGTCGGAATAGGTATAATCGTACATTGAATCCCATGGGGTATACCAATGGACATTGGCACTGTCTCTGCTATATCGGCAATTCAGCCATGTGTTCTGATTTTTTTTAGTATCGGTGGTGCATTGTTCACAAAAATCATCGTTAAAATTCCAAAGACGAACCACATTCGTACCACCTCTGTTTTGTATCAGGGAATTGACTGACGTATAATCGGAGCCAACTTTTTTAAATATGTGTGTCATTTGACCAGCTTTGCGCACACCCACACTGTCATCATCTGTGTAATTTAAATCGTTGTGATAAAATTTAGATAGGTCGGATACATGAATACTGTCTTGAATTTTACATTGGTAACGCTCTGTTTCTGCAATATAGGGTGATTCGATAGCTGCATTAGGTCCAATAACTAAGAGGGTGTCATATAAATCAAAAGGCCCGCATGGATGTTGAATATTACACCGTATTATTTTGGGTCCTAAACCACCAATGGATTGTGTTATACCATATCCTTTTTGTAGGCCCGGATTGGTATACCAGTTAATAGCACCAGGGGGTATGAAGTCTTTCAAACTATCACTTCCAAATTTCCAATTCACACTTTCGCCCGAACAAATAGAATCTTTATCTGCCAAAATATAAGGGTGCAAATCATACAAGGTAACCGTATTCAAATCAAAGATTGTGGCGCAGCCAATGCTGCTGTATATAACCAAGCGTGGATTGTATTGTGCTGCAAATTTACCTTTTGTCGAGTAGGTGTGTTTTACAGAATCCCAACTCGTGGAGTCTTCACTGCCATCGCCAAAAATCCATTTAAATTTTTTAACATTCGGAAGCGTGATTTGAGATTTATTTGTAAAAAGGCCAGTAGCGGTGCTTTGACAGAGTTTAGAGGAAAAGCTAGCTGTTGCAAAAATAGCAGGCGAAAATTGAACCCGCATGGTAAATGGAAAATCTATTTTTGTAATACAGCCATTGCAATCCTCCATTTCAATACTTAAATTATAATTGCCTCCTTGTGGGTCTTCGTACTTTTTACAAAAATAAAGTGGTGTTTTTATGGGGTTTGCATTCGTGCCATATCGGGTTATTAATTCACCATCACTGAATAAATATTTGATAGAAACAATGCAAGGTGTATTGTCGCCAGAAAGGCTAGAATCAACAAAGCAAAACGAATTCTTCTCATAGCATTGGGTAGAATCGGTAAGCAAATGCAATTTAAGTTTAGGTTTGTTCTTAATCGTTAGCTGCAAAGTGGTTGAACAAACATTGCCATTGGGCAAAGTGCAAGTATAGCGTATCGTTTTAAGACCGGAAGTGCCAAATGCAAATTGAGGATTTGCTTTGGTATTATTCATGCCTTCGCCATTAAAATCCCAGTTGTGATTGGTGGCCCCCGGCGTATTGGATTTAAAATCTATTGGATTGTTAATACAAGGCACACCCGTGTATCCAATATTACATTGTTGCGCATTTAAACTTAATAGGTTAATGCAAAAGAGGAATAATATTAATTTTAAGGGCCTTATCAATCCGAATACAAATTCAAATATAAGACACAAAATGGATATAAACAGTTGCTTAGTTTAAAAAAGAAGTAATTTTAAGTCATGCAAAGGTCAATTTTATACAAGTCCCTTGGATATTAGGTATTCAGCTATTTGAACCGCGTTTGTGGCAGCACCTTTTCTAAGGTTATCTGCTACAATCCAACAATTCAAAGTATTCGCCTGACTTTCATCCCTGCGAATTCTACCTACGAATACTTCGTCCTTATTATGCGCATTTAGTGGCATTGGGTATTCTAAATTTGCAGAATCATTTTGGACAATAATGCCTGGTGTCTGTTTTAAGATGGAAATTACTTCTTGCAAATCAAAGTCATTTTCAAATTCAATGTTCAAACTTTCACTATGACCACCAATCACAGGAACACGCACAGCCGTAGCCGTTAATTTTATGATGTCATCGCCCATAATTTTCTTTGTTTCGTTCACCATTTTCATTTCCTCTTTGGTGTAACCATTGTCCATGAATACATCGATATGTGGCAATAAATTCAAATCAATTTGATATGGATATGCTTTCTCAACTGTTTGACCTTGGCGCTCAGCCATTAATTGGTCAACCGCTTTTTTGCCTGTGCCAGTAACACTTTGATACGTACTAACTACCACCCGTTTTATTTTGTATTGGTCGTGCAGCGGCTTTAATACCACTACCATTTGTATGGTACTGCAATTTGGATTGGCAATTATTTTGTCGGCAGCGCTCAATACATTGGCATTCACTTCGGGTACCACTAATTTCTTTGTTGAATCCATTCGCCATGCCGATGAATTATCGATCACCGTTGTCCCAGCTTCAGCAAATTTTTCGGCCCATTCTAAAGAGGTGCTGCCACCTGCCGAGAAAAGTGCAATTTCTGGTTTTAAATCAATCGCAGTTTGCATCCCAACAACCGCATATTCGGTGCCTTTGTAATTTACTTTTTGTCCAACAGATTTTTCACTTGCTACTGGTATTAATTCCGTCAATGGAAAATTTCTTTCACTCAATACTTCTAACATTTTTGTTCCTACTAATCCTGTGGCACCTACAACTGCAATTTTCATAAGGCAAAAATAGTATAAATATGGATGCCTTAATACATCTGTACTTACAAAAATAAATACTGGATTTTGGTAATATTTATATCCGTAAATTCGTTATAAATTTGAAAGATGAAATTTTTCTTAATAGTAGTATTGGTTTTTCATGGAGCCTTCTGTTTAAAGGCACAATATAAGCCGTTCCCCAAATTAGAAAAATTATTTGAAGTTGCAGATTACGATCAATGTTTGGAGAAGGCCGAGGCGTATATTAAGGCAGATAGCAAGGAAATTTACCCATATATCTGGCAGATGAGGTGTTATCTTGCAATCAGTAATTTGGATATGCATCCGCTAAAAAAAAATGCACTCACCAAAGCTTTGAATGTGGCTATCAGAATTAAGAACAAAGATAAATCAGGCGAATTATCTGAAGTCGTAACTCCCGATTTTGAGAATATTCAATCCCAATTAATTGAAAAATTATCGGGTTATTCGGATGAGCAATACACTGCAGGAATCGGTATTTTTAACAAGTTACAGCAATTGTCTCCAAGTCTTACACTCGATTATCACAAATATATTTTCATGAAAGATCACAATGGTGAAAACGCCTTTTCCGAGTTGCGAATTTTAGTTTCAAAACACTATGCATTATTTAAAAAAGCACCAGATAAGTCGGAAAATCTGGAACAAGCATACGCCGATTTAATAAACGCTTATTACGACTTATATCAACCAACCTATGCCCGCGATGCATTTGTGAAATCAAAAGAAGTTTATAAAAAGGGCGATTTGTGCAAGGATGTTTATATAAAGCATATTATGTCAATCGTAGGCAGTGCAGGTTATTACACCGATGAAAAATCGCTCACTAATTATTTACTTGAGCTGCTTTCTGCAGATAGTTTACTAAGCGTTGGAATGTTCAAATCGATGGCAATTGATTTAAAAAAATATTTAGCGGTTGCCGTTTTAAGAAGTGAACCTGAAGGCAGTATAAGAACTATCAATCACTTAAATAATTATTTAATTTCTTATAAATTAGGTCAATTAGATTCACTTGTTCATTTGTTTGATTATTTGTTGGAAGCCAATCAAAAGGAATACAGCAAAATTGATAAACCAAAAATATTCGCTGCTTGGCTTTCTATGCAGCAAAAATTAATCAAGAATGCCTCTACAGCTGAATGTATTAAAAGTATTCATCAAAACTTAGTTTCGAAGAAAAAATTTGATGATGACTTTGATTTTATCGCTTGGTGCAAATTAAAATACCCCGCTTTTAAGGGGCAATTATCGGCCTACCACATTCAACTCGAAAAATTAATTGTACAACAAATTTCATTAGATTCTTTTGCTGCGAGTCCTGAGGTCATAGACCAGTATGCTAAAAAATTAGATAGCAAAGAAATTAAGGATAAGCAATACAAAACCTATTATACCCAATTGCTAGGCTTATTGTCTGCGAATGATTTTTCTGGTTTTGCAGTGAACATTGTGAAGGCCCTCAATCAATTTCCTGGTGATGTCAGATTTTTAGCTTTAAAGAAAAAATGGGTAATAGCAGATTATAATGCCAATTATAAAAGTTTAGCAGGTGATTATGGATATGAAAAATACTTTAGCAAATTGCCGAATGAAAGTAAATGTGAACCAGGGGTAGTAAATAAATTGGGGCATGATGCAGTCTTGCAAAAAATAAATTATTGCAGGCGATTGGCCGGAGTTCCTGATAGTTGTGTGATTGATAACGAAGTGAGCCCAGGTTATCAAAAAGCTGCTTTAATGATGAGTGCCAATGACAATCTCAGTCATTCGCCACCAGCTACCTGGAAATGTTATTCAAAAGAAGGAGCAGGTGCAGCAGGTGCAAGCAATCTTTCACTTGGTAATGCATTTTATGACGCTATTATGAGCCAAATGGAAGATGACGGAGAAGGTAATTTTGCAGCGGGTCATAGACGTTGGATTTTAAATCCAAAAAGTACAGTTTTTGGTCATGGTAGCACCACAAATACATTGTCTTTAGGGGTCTTCGGAACGGGTAATAAAAAGTTAAAACGCCCACTTTATTTTGATATTAAGCAACCAATTTGTTGGCCTGCTCCTGATTATTTTCCGGCAAATTTATTGCCAAAAAGATGGAGTTTTTCGCTTGCGAATGGTGAATTCGATAAAGCGATTGTAACAGTGCGTGAAGGTGGTAAATTAATTCCAGTAACAAAGGAGCCAATTGCGCAAGGTTTTGCCTTAAATTCCATCGTCTTTTATTTATCTAAAGATGTCGAAATTGATAAAATCTATACGGTTACGATTACCAATGTAACAACCTATAGCTATTGGGGCGACCCAAATAACAGCGATACATCAAAAGGAAAAACCTATACCTATCAAGTCATTCCCATTGCTATCGACTGAGCTTAGGACTGTGTATTTTTGTACTCAAGAATAATTATTTATCTTTGTAGTTAACACACCAAAATTAGAATGATAGCCGAAGCGCATTTAACAACCATACTCGAACCATTAGAGCCTTCTGATACCGTTAAGGATGCCTATGATAAATTATCGGAATTGCATGTTGAGTTATTGCCATTGGTTAAAAATTATCAATTGCTGAATTATATTGGATATGCCCAATTAGAGAATAGAGCATTAACCGATAAATTAAGTGAAATTCCACTTTACCATACGATACTGCCAACAATATTGCCAGAACAGCATTTGTTTGATGCACTCAAACAATTAAAATTTTTACAGTTGCCAATGCTTGCAGTTCAAACAGAACTTGGACAATACATCGGTATTTTGAAAACATCAGATATCGTTAATATTCTGAGTAAAAGTTTGAGCATAGGAGCTGCTGGTAGTATTATTGTTTTACAGGTTTTGCCGAAGGATTATTCTTTAAGTGACATCGCTCGAATTGTGGAATACAATGATGCAAAAATTATTGGCGTATTTGTTTTTGAAATTGAAGGAAAAAGCGAGTTAGAGGTTCATTTAAAATTAAATACCACGATACTTAAAAATATATTGGCAACATTAGAACGCTATAATTATAAAGTAAGACAATATTTCAGTCGCGAAGACTTAATAGATGATTTAGATAGTCGATACGAAAGTTTAATGAAATTTTTGGATCTATAATTTTGATATTTAAAAAATGTCTGATATTGTGTTTCCTTTTACTTTCAATAAGTATTTATGGGCAGCAGAATGATAGCGTTTTTACTATCAATAAAATTGAGATTTCGGGTAATAAGAAAACCAAGGCCTTTATTATTTTAAGAGAGCTTACCTTTCACTTAAATGATACGGTACACAATTGGAATTATCACAAGGAGCAAAGTCGCAAACAGTTGATCAATTTATTTATTTTTAATGAAATAGAAATCGATAAAAATCTATTGAATGAAATAACGATAAAGGTTACCGAACGCTGGTATATTTGGCCTGTGCCTATTGTTCAGATTGCTGATCGAAATCTAAACCAATGGCTGTTGTCAAAGGATCCATCGCGTTTAATTTATGGAGTTCAAATGCAGTGGTACAATATTCGCGGCAGAAACGAAACCATGATACTCGACTTTAAGACGGGGTATACCCAGTTGTTTAATTTGACTTATAAGATGCCTTATTTTAATAAGAAAAGTACTTGGGGTATTCAACTAAATACTGGTATTAGTGCCAATAGGGAATTGTGGTATAAGACGGATCAAAACAAGGTTCAATTTTTTAAAGATAATAATTTGTTTTTAATCAATCGAAGAAATGTAGAATTGGTTTTCACACACCGAAAAAAAATCTTTAATTACCATCAAATATACGGTGGATTTAGACAAACTTTTATTAAGGATACTGTAATCAGTTCCGCTGTGAATGCAGGTTATTTATACAATGGAAAATTAAGGCAAGAAGAAGTTTACTTTGGTTATCAATACACCCGCGATAAGCGCGATTTAAAAGGGTATCCAACGAATGGTCATTACCTAAAGGCCAGCATAGAAGGGCCCTATTTTATTAACAAAAATTTGAATCCCTTTCCTTTTAATGTAAAAGTAACCGCAGCTAAATATTTTCATATTCATAATAATTGGTTTGCAACTATTGGCGGAGTTGGAAGGTTTTTTGAAATTAATCAATTGCCCTACAATAGAACACAGGCTTTGGGATACGGGAAAGACTTTATCAGGGGATATGAATTGTATGTGATAGATGGCAATCATTTTGCAGTAGGTAAGTCGGAATTAAAATACCGTTTAATCAATAAAAACTTCAAGTTTTTGAAACGTGTTCACAATTACGAAAAATTGCCAATGGCCTTATATTTAACCACCTATTATGATGCCGGGTATGTATGGAATTATAGTCCTTCCACTACACAAAGAAACAGCATGCCGAATAACTATCAGTATGGCACTGGAATCGGTTTAAATTGGGTCCTTTTTTATGATTATTGTATGCGAACAGAATACAGCATTAATAAATTTGGGCAACACCGAATGTTTGTCCAATTTGTGGCCTCTATTTAATCACTAATTGTGTTTTAATTAAACAATAATTATTTTGCCACTTCAATAATCATGGCTACCACTGAATTGTCGCTTGCGTTATCGGTAGTAAATGAAATGACATCTGTAGCCTGAAAATTTACCTGAAGTAGTTGCGAGCCAAATACATTTTTTATTTTCTCATTGAGCGTACCTTTTGCGTTACTTAATTTTGTTCGAATACCTTCAAAATCAATTGGTTTTTTAGTTACTAGAATTGCGAAATAATCTAAATTACCTACCTCGTCGGGTTGTAAACTATAATCTCTTGGGAATAAACGGGTGCCCATAATGCCACAATAAGGTGAGTGTTTTGGTGTATAAGGAAATAAGCCTTTAATCGAATTGTCTGTTTCTAATCCATACAAATAGGTATAACATTCTGCATCATTGCTTACTTGTATTTTAAATTTTGCAGTTCCTTTTGCCAAGACTTTGGTAGTTTTAAAGTTTAAATCAGACTGGGCGGCAAGTGCAATTAGTTTTTGGTTGCTATTATCTAATAAGCCGAAAGAAGCTTTTAAATGATTGTTTGCAAATTTGACATCATTTGCTTTGCCCATCGGATAAAGTCCATAGGCCTCCTTTGTGAAGAATTCAAAGTCTTTGTAACGCACATAGGCAATGCCATTCTGTCCCCAATCAGCGCCCCAACTATTCATGATTTGAAAGGCCCCACCTGCTTTGTAATCATCATATCCAATAACGCACATCGCATGACCGCCAAAGCCATTCATATCGTAATCGGCGTCATTTGGTATCCAAACTTCCTGGCCCATCATTTCTTGCATAAAACTGCCGCCTACCATCATTCCAATCGTTACTGGGGCACCTTGTGCTAAATTTTGTTTAATGGCTTGAATGTTTATTTTCTCATTACCAAAACCCGACTTATCGCCGTCTGTCAATCTTTGATAGCCTTTTATTTTAAATGCATTTGCTTTTTGAATTAGGGCATCACTGGGTTGTTTACTGCAATCTTGATCGTTGTAACCAAAGTCTTGGAATGCCACCAATCCTTGTTCTTGCATTTTCTCCATTGCTTTTGGTATATAGGCACCTTGACAGCCTTCTAATTTAATTTGGTTGTATAAATAAGAAGGACTAAATGCACATTCTTCAGGATTTTTGCCACTCTGCATAGCATACATAATTGAGCGGGCAGCATAGGCATGGCTCCAGGCTACACAACTGCCTTGTTGACCTTGATTCATTCTGGGCGGACAATAGGCTTCCAGCGAAACCCGTTCAGGCATCGTATTTACAGCAGCTAGAGGTTCGAATACCTCAGTATTGTCAAATTGTTCAGGGTCTAAAGTTGCGCCCTTGCTTAAAGCCTCAGAACTTTCTTGTGATATTGTTCCAGGGGAATTACACCCACCTTTAAAAAAATAAATTCCACCAGCTATGATTATCACCAGGATCCCCATTTTAGGGTTTTTACTAAAAAGACCTAATATTAAAGGAAGTAATGAGCCAATGAGGCCTCCGCCCCCGCCTCTATTTCCGCCGCCACCGCCCGGTATACGTGGTTCTTCTGATACATTGTCGTCTTTTACTACTCTGATAGGCATTTGTATAGTTGTTAAGTTTTCAAACCTACTAAATTTTTCTTTAAAAATAGTCAAATCAATCATCCTATATTTTGGATTCAGTTTGTCGTGAAAAAAATCACTAATTTTTATTTTCAGTAAATATGCATCACCTTTGCACCTTCTTTTTTTGCTCCCTTATTCAAAATATAAAAGTTCATATTGCTTTATTCACCGTAGCGCTTATTTATGGCATTACTTTTAGTTTGGTAAAGGATATAATGCCTTTTTATCTTCAAGGATTTGGATTCATTGTTTTAAGGGTTGGTGGCGCTGCAATTCTATTTTTAGGAACTTCGCTCACAAGACCTCGTGAATCTATTAATTGGAAAGCACATGGTGGTTTAATTTTATCTTGCAGTGTGTTTGGTGTAGCGGCCAATATGTTAATGTTTTTCAAAGGACTCGAAATTACAACACCTATTAATGGAGCCGTTTTAATGTTGGCAACCCCAATTTTTGTATTGATTTTAAATACATTTATTTTTAAACAACAACTAACTTTTCTGCAACTATTAGGCATTTTAACTGCTTGTGCAGGGGCTATTTTGCTAATGATTGGAAGAAATTTTACGTTTTCTACAACAACAATGCCCGGTGATATTTTAATTATTTTAAACGCCATTTCTTATGCCATTTATTTGGTACTCGTAAAGAAATTATTGACGCATTATCATACTTTAACGGTTTCTAAATTTACCTTTCTCATCGGTTTTGTATTCATCTTGCCTTTTGGCATACCAGAGTTGATACATTCAAATTTCAATATGCCTACTTATATAATTGTTGAAATTTTATTCATCATCGTGTGCACAACCTTTGTCACTTATTTACTGAATGCATGGGCGATTAATAAGGTTGGACCAACACTTGTTGGAGCTTATATTTACCTCCAACCGGTTTTAGCTGCCATTATTGCAATCATTTTACAAAAAGATATACTTACTTTGCAAAAAGTTATAGCGACTCTGCTCATATTCGCAGGTGTCTATATTACATCACTTAAATATAAATGGTACAAATTAAAAGCATGACTGGTTTCGGCACAGCCGAAGCAGAGAATTCCAATTGGCACATCAAAGCTGAAATCAAATCGCTGAATAATAAATTTCTCGATTTAAATATCCGATTGCCAAAAGCATTTAAGGATAAAGAATTTGAATTTAGGCAATTATTAATGTTAAAAGCTAGCCGTGGCTCAGTTTCGCTTTTTGTAAATGCTGAACGCAAAGAAAACAACCAATCAGCCGATTCATTGGTGGTGAACACAGCCGTGGCAAATGGTTACAAAATAAAACTAGAAAAATTGGCTTCAGATTTGAACCTCGAAAACTCCAATTTGTTCAATACCATTTTAACAATGCCTGATGTTTTGAAGTTTGATGAAACGGATGGTGTTGAAGCCGATTGGATACTGTTAAAAGAGACCGTAGAATCAGCATTTGCAAAGTTTGATGCATTTAGAATTCAAGAAGGTAATACGATAAAAAAGTATTTTGAAGATTGTATTGCTGCTATTCAATTGCAGTTAAAAACCGTTGAAATTGAAGAAAAACCAAGGAAGGAAGCAATTAAGGATAAATTGTTTCAAGCCTTATCTGATCAAAAGGAAAAATTGGAAATTGACCATAACAGGTTTGAACAGGAACTTATTTTTTATCTTGAAAAATTTGATATTGGCGAAGAGAAGAGCCGTTTGAATAACCATTTGGGCTATTTCAATGAAACACTTTCTAAAGATGCCAATGGAAAAAAATTGAATTTTATTGCCCAAGAAATTGGACGTGAAATTAACACCATGGGAAGCAAAGCCAATTATTTTCCTATCCAGCAAGCAGTGGTTTGCATGAAGGAAGAACTTGAGAAAATAAAAGAACAACTATTGAACATTCTCTGATGTTGTCTGAATCTTCTAAAAAAGCATTAAAACCATTGTTTTATGCAATGCTATTAGGCATTGGTGTGGCCATTGGTATGTTTATTAGAGGGATACAAAAGGATAAGTTTTCTCAGATACTCGATATAATCTCGCACGATTATGTGGATAGTACCCACGCCATTGATATCGAAAGCGAATCCATTGATTACTTACTCTCACAATTAGATCCTCACAGCAGTTACATACCACCCGAACTGGCAGAACAAAGCGCTAGACAAGTATCGGGTAAATACGAAGGATTAGGCATTGAATACATTGTTTTTAAAGATACTATTTTTATCAATAATGTGCATGCAGGTGGACCGGCAGATAAGGCAGGTATTGTGCCTGGCGATAGGTTGCTAAAGGCTAACGGTAAAAGCTTAACGGATAGTTTAAGCACAAAAAAAATAACGGAGGCGCTACAGGGTGAGCCGAATACGAATGCTGATTTAACAATGTTTAGAAGAAATGGCAATAAGCTTTTTAATGTTTCATTAGAGCGACAAACCATTGTAATTAATAGTTCAACTATTTATTACATGGTAAATGCTACATTGGGTTATATCAAAATTGATAGATTTAGCGGAAGTTCCCACAAACAATTTCTTGAAGTTTTAAAAACGCTTAAAGCACAAGGTATGCAGGCTCTAATAGTCGACTTAAGAAATAACGGAGGAGGCCTGCTGAGCGAAGCAACGGCGATAGCCAATGAGTTTCTTGAGAAAGATGATTTGATTGCTTTTACCAAAGGGCTGCATCGGAAAAGAACAGAATACCGTGCCAACGGCAATGGCATATTTAAAGTAGGCAAACTTATTTTATTGATTAATCACAACACGGCATCGGCCAGTGAAATTTTGACAGGGGCATTGCAAGACAATGATCGGGCAGTTGTAATGGGCAACCGTTCTTTCGGAAAAGGTTTGGTGCAAGAGCCATATAAACTCATGGATGGTTCGACCCTGCGTTTAACAATTGCGAGGTATTATACACCAAGTGGTAGGAGTATACAAAAACCCTATGCAGGCAATATCAATACCTATAGAAATGAAATTTATACCCGCAATAATTTGGATGATACTATAGAGCCAGCGCTTGATTCTAATATTGTTAAAACATTTTTTACTAGAAATGGAAGAGTTTTAACTGCTGGTGGCGGTGTTCGTCCTGATATTATTTTAAGAGATACAACAAGCGATTCGACAGAAATTGAGATGCTTTTACCAGGCTTGTTTTACAGTCATGTATTTGATGTGTATTTACTTGACGCAATGTCTAAAGAACTACAATTTGTAAAGCAAAATTTTAAAACGATACGTATATTTGATGAAAGCTATGTGGTGTCGGAAACCAATATTAAGCATTTAATAAAACTGGCTAAGTCTTTACCATATTTAAGAAAATTAGAATATTCTAAGAAAACAGCTTCTGTAATAAGGAAACATTTAAAGTCTGCAATTGCCAATCGTATTTATGGTGAAATTGGAAATTCAATGGTAATTAATCGAGAAGAAGGAATTTTCTCGAAAAGTTTTGAGGTTTTAAAGAAATACAACGCCATTTTGAACATCGGGAAACAAAAAGGAAGTAGTTTTGATTATTAATTAAATATAATCACATGTCAGAATCACCGTTTCTAACTAAACAATCTTTTTATAAAATGTATTGTTAGTTATACAAACGTTAAGTTCCATTCATAATATATCCGAATGTTTCAATCAGTCACCAGCCAATTACCCATGATTTTAAGAATAATCACTATTTTAGTACTTTTTATATTGTTTGATGCTTATGCATTTCAATCTGTAAAAACCCTTATTGCCAATGTTTCACCGGCCGCAAGAAAATTTTCGTATCTAACTTATTGGATTGTAAGTGCTGTGTTCTACATCCTTTTTATTTTAACCATCACAGGTCAGTTTACAAGTGCTGGCAAAGGATTCACAACCTTCATAACCGGCTTATTTTTTGCGGTTATTCTCGCCAAGGTATTTATGATATTGCCCCTACTGATTGAAGACATATATAGAATACTCAATAAGGTATACACCCTTCTTTTTGGACCTGAAGCAGCTGTTTCTGGCGATGGAAAATTTTTTATTTCTCGTAAGAAATTTATTTCACAGGTGAGTGCTGGTATTGGTGGATTAACGGTTGCTGGATTAAGCTACGGGGTTATGAAAGGGGCACACGATTATAAAATACATCGCAAAAGCATTGCTTTAAAACAATTGCCTGATTCATTCAATGGTTTAACCATAGGACATATTAGCGATATACACAGTGGTAGTTTTTGGAATATCAAAGCCGTTGAGAAGGGCGTCAAACTGCTGATGGATCAAAAACCAGATGTTATTTTCTTTACTGGCGATTTGGTAAACAATATTGCCGATGAGATGACAGATGAACTTATACAGTTATTTTCTCAGGTAAAAGCACCTATGGGTGTCTACAGTTGTTTGGGTAATCACGATTACGGCGATTATTATAACTGGCCCGATCGTCATGATGACCCACCCTTTGCAGGCACAAAATCTAGTAAGGAGCACATGACCCCATTGCAAGCGGCCAACCTCGATAAGTTAATGGAAGTTCACAAGCGTATGGGCTGGAACTTATTAATGAACGAGCACCGTATATTAGAGCGTGGCGATGACAAGATAGCGATTTTAGGCATTGAGAATTTTGGAGCCAAAGGGCGTTTTCCGAAATATGGCAAAATGAAGAATGCCCATGAGGGTACCGAGGGTATATCAACAAAATTATTATTGTCACACGATCCTAGTCATTGGGAATACGAGGTACTTAAGAAGTATAAAGATATTAGTGTAATGTTCTCAGGTCATACACACGGCGCTCAGTTTGGTATCGAAACCGCCAATTTTAAATGGAGCCCAGTAAAGTATATGTATAAGCAATGGGCGGGTTTATATACTAATGAGGATCAACACTTATATGTCAATAGAGGGTTTGGTTTCCTCGGCTATCCTGGGCGTTTAGGCATTAGACCAGAAATTTCAATTCTTACGCTGAGCAATTCCTAACACTTATTAAAAGCTTTTAAGGATAATACATTGGTATAAAAAGACGCCAATTAACGGCCTATCAAAGTGTATAATTTATTTGACAAAATTGTTTTTTTTAAAATAATAGACAAAAAGTAGCTGATTTGGATGCTTTGGTAGTTTGTAAAATAAAATTGTAAACCGTTGGTATCATTGGGTTATAAAGATTACTTTGAAAAATATTTGAACTTATGTTTAAATAATTCCGAAAAAATTGTATTATCTTTGTAAAACAATTTACTAACTTCTTATTAATACAATGACTGCTCAAAAGAAAAGAATTCTATTTGTGTCATCCGAAATGACACCTTTTTTAAACGAATCACCAGTCTCTGCTGTTGCTCGTTTCCTCCCACAAGCCATTCAAGAGAAGGAAAATGAAATAAGGGTCTTAGTTCCTCGCTTTGGTGTTATAAACGAAAGAAGAAACCGTTTACACGAAGTGGTCAGACTTTCAGGTATCAATATTTCAATTGATGACAATGACAACCCACTATTAATTAAGGTAGCTTCAATTCCTGAAGCCCGCATGCAAGTTTATTTTTTAGATAACGAAGATTATTTCCATCGCAAATTTGTTTTTAAAGATGAGAAAAATAAATTTTTTGCCGACAATGATGAACGCACCATTTTCTTTTGTAAAGGTGTTTTAGAAACTGTAAAGAAATTAGGTTGGGCTCCCGATATTATCCATTGCCAAGGTTGGATGACCAGTTTAATTCCGGTATATCTTAAAACCTTGTATAAAGACGAGCCAGTTTTCAAAAATGCCAAAGTAATTTATTCTGTATTTGAAAATGAGTTCAAAGAAGATTTAGGGAAGGATTTTGGTCGCAAAGCTTCATTAAACGAAATAGATGACAAACATTTTGCCGCCTTTGCTAATGGTGATAATAAGAGCTTACACATTGGTGGTATTAAAAGTGCCGATGCCATCGTAAACTGCACCGATAATTTAGACCCAGATTTGGAAAAGCTTTTAAAAGCCAAACCAAATATGAACCACGATAACAACGAAAATTTAGGCGAAAGGTACTCAGCTTTCTACGAACAGGTATTGGGTTCTGCTAAATAATGTTTTATTTCGCAGGCAAGTGAAATATTTTTTTTTAATCTCTTTTATACTTATCGGTTTTTTTCTTACCTCGTGTAAAAAGAAAACCGATAATGTTTTTCTGGTGAATGAAGGCACCATAGGCTTCGATGGCAATGGTTATACAGATAGTTTTACTATTCTTACTTCAACCATTCGCGAGGATTCCTTAAAGACAGATAGTCTCAGTAACAACTTAATTGGTGTTATTAACGATCCTTTTTTTGGTAATTATCACGTCCGTTCATTCTTCCAATTTAATTTGCCAGAGTTGGGAAAGGTTATTAATACTGCAACTTTAGATTCTGTTGTATTGTATATGCAATACACTTCAAAAACTGCGTATTACGGTGACCTGAATTCAGTGGTTGATTTACAAGTTTACGAATTGAACAATGCTTTAACTGCAGCCACTGCTGGCTATTCTAATCAAAGTTACGGATATAATCCAACGCCCATTGGTTCTTACATCGGTAAGTTAAATCTTGCAGACAGTATACAAATCAGGGATTTAAGTAAAAAAGTTAAAATTGCGCCTACCTTGGCTATTAAGTTAAGTGCTGCTTTTGCAAACAAATTATTTAATGCCAATTCAACTGATTTAAGTAGTCAAGCAGATTTTCTTAATTTATTTAAAGGTCTTGTAGTGGTGCCCAATGTCAATCCAGTTTCCGGAAGTGGTGCAATGGCTGGTGTTAGCATGTACGCTACTTTTTCGAGAATCAGAGTTTACTATAACGATACCATGCAAAATGATTTTAGAGTTATAGATGAATCTCGAAGATTCTCACAATATTTTGTATCAAATCAAAATGCGGAGATTACCAAGCAAAAAACAGCCTCCATTAAAGCCAATTTTGATACCACTTTTTTACAGTCTTTGACTGGTGGTAAAACTAGAATTCAAATTCCTTATTTGTTCAATATTGCTAAGTCAAAAGCAATTTCAATAGCCAAGGCCGAGATTATTATTCGTCCTGTTGCGGGTTCTTACAATGCAATATCACCGCTTCCAGCCCGTTTATTGATGTTAAAACCCGATGCATCAACGGGATTGAACGCAAGTATCATTGATGCTTTTGAACCAGCGTATGGCGGGGCTTTTAACGCCACTTTGAATGGTTATAAATTTAACATTACCAGACATGTTCAACAGTTATTTATTGATTACCAAAGATATGGCATCAATAACAACAAGGGTTTGTATTTAATCATACCAACAGATAATCCCATAGCCCCATCGCGCATGATGGTTGATACCAGAAAAAAAATACCCAATGCCGGAATAGAATTTAAATTGTATTATTCCGAACTATAATAGCTTTTACTTGTTAAATAAAAAATGGATAACAAAAGAAAACCTTATCAATTGGTTTCCAGAGAATGGAAAAAAGAGGATACTGTCATAAAACTTAAAAATACTGAAATTGGCGGTCACAATATTGCATTAATTGCTGGCCCATGTGCCGTAGAAAATGAAGATCAAATTTTTACGATTTGTGAATTTTTAAGCAAGCAAAATATAAAATTACTAAGAGGTGGGGCCTATAAACCCCGTACTTCTCCATATTCTTTTCAAGGATTAAAGAAAGATGGATTGGTTTTAATGCGCAGCGCTGCTGATAAGTATGGTATGGGCGTCGTAACAGAAGTTATGGATACCAATTTAGTTGACGAGGTTTATCAGTATGCCGATATATTGCAGGTAGGGACACGCAACATGCAAAATTATCAATTGTTGAGAGCACTTAGTAAAATTGATAAGCCAGTTTTGTTAAAACGCGGTATGAGCAGTACTTTAGAAGAGTGGTTGCTGGCCGCAGAATATATTCTATCTGGCGGCAATGAAAAGGTAATATTATGCGAACGAGGCATAAGAACCTTTGAAACAGCTACAAGAAACACGCTAGACATCAGTATCGTGCCTTTGGTTAAGTCTTTGAGTCATTTGCCTATCATCGTCGACCCAAGTCAAGGAACAGGCGTTCGTGAGCTTGTAACCCCTATGAGCATGGCAGCAATAGCCGCCGGTGCTGATGGTGTAATGGTAGAGGTTCATAACCATCCTGAGGAGGCTTTATCGGATGGACCACAATCTTTATACTTCGATCAGATGAATAATTTGCAAATAAAATTAGCTCAAACAGCGCGTATAAATGGCCGTGGCGTTGACTTTATGAATGAGCAGATTATGCACTTTGAAAATAATCTATAAATTTATTTGGATTAAATCGCAAAGTTTATATCTTTGCACTCCCAAAATCAGCTTCGGTGTGGTAGTTCAGCTGGTTAGAATACTGCCCTGTCACGGCAGGGGTCGCGGGTTCGAGTCCCGTCCACACCGCCAAATAAAAAGCACCCTGTTAAGGGTGCTTTTTTCATGAAAGGAGCTTCGTCAAATTTATTTGAGCGAAGATCATTACATGAAAAAAGGATCCACGATTTTTAATCGTGGATTTTTTATTTGAAGCCTTCCGCCTTAGGGTCCGTCCGCCTTAGGCGGACAATCCCGTATTAAATAAAGATAATTATTTGAGCGAAGATCAGGATCAAGACCAAAAGTTGTGGGCTAGGCATATAATTTAGCTAAACGAAAAAGGA
>JAQSCZ010000053.1 GCA_029945665.1 bacterium
CGTGCAACACCGGTTTCATCGTTCGTCCTTCGGACGCGACGAAACCTTAGCTGTTATGTGACGTTTGTTTTAGAAATAATGTCCAGCAGTTTTTTGGGATCTTGTCTATTGTCCCAAAATGCTGTTATTGTAAGAAGGTCCTTGGTAAATTTGTAGAATATACTAAAGTGTCCCAACGCAGAAACGTGAGTGTCCGGAAAGTCTGCTTTTTTATATAATTTAGGATTGCTTTGAATTACCTTGATTTGCTGAGCAGTCAACTTGACTAACTTTTTGGCGTAGGTTGTCGTACCGTTTCGTTTAACCCAATACCTCAAGATTTCTCTACGTTGTCGAGCAGCAGTTTCTGTCCAAACTACAGACCTTTTAGCCATTTTAAGTCGGATTTGTCAAGCTGAACTTGCGGAATTACTTTACCTTCTTTGATGTCCTTTTCGCTAAGCTTTAACATAACGATTTGCTCTTCGGTCAACTTAACAATATCCTTGTCTGCCGGACTGTTTTTAACTAGTTGGAAAAGTGCAGTTAAATAGTCTTGATTTGAAATGGTGAGAAGTTTTTCGATTATTCCATTTCTGATATGGTCTGTTGTTGTCATTGCTACAAAGTTATGATTTAAAATTACGCAAAATTCGTCGTTCGTCAAAACAACAAAATGTCCGACTATTTTTAGTGATTTTGTCCGGATACAAATGGCACATAACGTTTTGCAAGCTGGCGTTCGTGCCGGGCGTCCGCGATGATATAAATGTACAAATGTCCGACGAGATGCCAAAATAAAAAGAACCCGGCATGACGCCACTGCTTGCTGTTATGCGGTCGTGCGCCCTTGCCCTGGTCTGGCTTTTGTCTACCGAAATGCTGTCGAACGGAATACTAAGTGTCAAATGGATTTTGGTTTTTTTGCCTCTCATTTTTTTGCGATAGTGCTTTTGAACGTTATTTCATCTAAATTACGGTGGATGCTCATTCCAACCTAGATGTTTGCAAAGCAAGTTGTTTAAACCAGCTTGACAAGTACAACTTATAGACGTCAGTTTATCAAACTTAAAAATAACAGCATAAATTTCGTCGCTGCTACTGCTTTTAATATCGAATTTATACTCCATAATTAATTCTCGATAAATAAACCGTGATTAGAGATACTAAATACACCTCTTTCCTTTTTTTGCTTAAATAGAACTTTTTTTAACTCCTCTTTGATTAAAGCAACGTCTTTTGAATGAAATAGAAATAGCTCAACACTTAATGTCGGTGTAAAACCTAAACTTGGCAACTGTTGTTTTTCGTCAAGTGTGATTGCTTTTACACAATCAAATATTTTTGAAGTGGAATTAAATTGATTGGTTAAAATGTCGGCAACAACATTTCTTTTGCCTGTCATTAGGTCGCTTACCGTGTCAACGATTAAAGCAAAACCAGAAAAACCAAGCGGAACCATTGAAGTAATAAACTCAACGTTCAACCACCCGTTTGTTTTTAGATCATCAGGGTCAGGATCGTTCTTTTTTGGCTTTGGTTTAACAGGTCTAAGTCGGCTCGAAGTAAGTGCCGGTAAAATTTGTCTGTCGTCACTGAAAACGCTGTCATCGTTTTTCCAAATGAAAGTAAAAAATTTCCCCTGTGTCGTTTCGATTACTTTGTTTGAACTTGGATTGTTTGGATAATTCATTTCAAAAATAATTTTCGAATCCCAGTTTGAAGCAAAAACGTCCAACTCTTCTTTTGCTGTTGTAATTGTCCGTGTGGGACTTTTAACTTGGAGCATGAAGTCAATGTCAGGTTTTTGGTCACCCCAGGTCTTGTCGGGAAGTTGATGTTTATAAATTATGTCGCCTTGCTCAAATTTACATTGAGAAATGCTGTCCCGATATGCGAGAGGTAAATGCCACTCAAAACCGTCTATTTTATTTGTTGTCGTCATGTTTCATTGTCTTACGGAAATCGTCCGCCCTATTACTTATAACGTTTTGCAGCTACAACTTGTGCCGCCGTCCGTGAAATTAAATGTACGAATGTCCAACGAAATTTACAAACCGAAATGCGCGGCATAAGTTGTAGGTGCTGTTACCAGTAGTAACCGCTACACAGATAAAACACAGTTCACGTGTCCGCTGTTAATTAAATATTTTATTTTTCTTTAAAGTAAAAGTCGATTTATTTTTAATTTTTATTTGAATAGAGTCATTACTCGGTTCATTAGAATTAATACTTGAAATCACTGATTTTGAAAAATCCGTCGAATTATTTATTGTAAGAATAACATCACCACTTTTTATACCTGCCTTTTCAAACTCAGAGCCTTTATGTAACTCATAAACTCGCAGCTGATTATCCTGCATCCAACAAGTAAATCCATAGGTAAAAATATTTTGTTTAAAATGAATATCCTCTATCGGCTTAATATAAATCCGGTGATGAATCCAATCTATTGTCACTATGAATTTTTTCAGAAATGCAAGACCAACAAGATTTCTACCATAATATTCAGGATATTTCATTACCACTAATGAATCGATGTCCATTCCTAAAATTCCCAATCTGTTTATTTTATAGTAGATTCTGTTAAAAAAATGATCTTTGTTTGAACCACCGAAATATCTCCCGTTGATCGACGATTCCTTAATCGAAGATTTTTCTAAAAATATTTTTGTTTTTTGGTTTAGTTTTATGAGGCCTGAGAAACCCGTGTCGATAAATGCAGTAAGTGTATCTTTACCTATGCCAATTTTTACAATTGGTGTCCCTTGCGCTTCAGAGGGATCAAAAGTACTGCAGTAACTATTTTGAAGGTTTGTAAAGTTTTTCAGTTCATTTGATATTTTTATAGTGGAGTCGGCGAAATTTATTTCACAAATTGAAGTTTGAAGTAGCGAAGAACCAATAAGACCGTCTACTTCCTTATATTCATCCATAATATAATCTGTTACTAAAAACGCAGCATTATTGAATTTTACATTGCCAAAATTAATAGAGCCAGACCCGTAGTCAAATTTCTGAGAACCCAGTCTAAAAAGTTTTTTTGTAACGATGTTGAAACTATCTTTTGTCTTAAATGAATATGTTAACGGTGATCCAGTATCAAACATGAAATTTTGATAATTGTTTTGGTTATTAATTTTCGCGTTTACAATAATAATGTCAGTGATTTTTGTTTTCACAGTAAAACAATAATCCTTAGAGTCTGGTTCGATCTTTACTAATAGTTTTTCCAACTTCTTCTTCCTTACAATTACGCATGAGGAAAGAATAATTAAAATTATTGTCTTGGCAATTATTTTTATCGTTGTCAAATTGAATTCGTCAAGATTATTTTTTTGTTTTGCGTGATTTCGTCCGCGGTTATTACTGGTAACGGTTTGCCAACTGGCGTGAGTTTTTTGCTTGTCCAAGTTATGCATTTGAGCGTTAACACGCAAAAATTACGCCAGTTGGCTGTTACCACCAGTAGGGGCGCACCCAGCTTACGCAAACGCTTGGGTGTCCGCATATTTTTTTGTCACGGTAAATTGTTTTAGTGTCGAGGGTTAAAGGGTAGGAAAGCAGCTCTCCGAATGTCCTTTTAACAGCACTCACTTTTTAAATTTTTTTTGCGTCGGCATTTTACACACAGTTCGATACACATAGGCGGGGAGGAGATTTTGCAAGTTTTTGTGGCGCCACATAAATTATTTGCCTTGGTTATAAAGCGACACAAGTGCTTGCACAATGTGCGGTTGGTACGTCTTGCTTGTCGGGTTTAGGTCTAAGGGAGAGATGGAATTTGATAATAGAATACATACCATTGAAGTTTCTGTTTTTTATTTACTGGAATTGTTTTGCTACTTCTTTCGTCATTTATATCTGTCTATTTGTATAATTTCAATTTTGTTAGAACGTGAAATTAGTCCAGGATTTATCCCCGCTTGTCCTTCAGGAATTTCTTTACCTAATGTTTCAAAATAGGTTTTCCAAGCAGGTAAAAAAGCCTTTGTTTTAGGGTCTATAAAAGTCATCGGCTCTAAAACGAAAAAGTCAATATTAGCATTGGCTTCTTTGAATACTTCATAAATCAATTCGCTGCAATACCATTTCATATTATTCAATGCAAACTCATCGTCATATGGTTGTCCAATCATTTGTTTTGCATTTGAAGTTGCTTTGAGGATTAAATTTTCATATTGTTGTTTTAATCTCCCTATAGTTATGTTTTCAATTTTAGAAGTATCTCCACTTCGAGTAAAGAAGTATTTTAAAGAATTTACCTGTATTTCCTCACCAATAGCTTCAATTACTTTAAGTGTGTCTTTTATTTTTACTACGATAGCACAATGTGAAAAATTCTTATCATCAACACCTTCGGTTACCGCTTCAATGGCATCACATAATTCTCCGCAATCCAAGTTTTGAAACAATAAATCACCTTCTTGTAAACCCTCTTTATATTGCAAATGATTACAACTTGGTGCTAGAGTACAACAATATAATAAGAGAAGTATTTGAAAGATTTTATTCTTCAAAACGGAATAATTTCTTGTCAAAAGTTATGGTTTTTACTTCGTTCATTTTATTTGTTGTAACGCTTAGTTACACTTGCAGCTATTTTACCGTTAGGTGATGTCTATCCAAAATTAACTGTCTGTTGTCATTTGTTATTAATACAGTTTTATGCTACTAATAATCGTTTACTATCAGTTTTTGTCTTGATGTACCACTTCTCGATTTAATGTAGACAATAAATGCACCGCTATTATTAAGCTTTAGTAGTGTCGTCATACTTGTTGTTTGGGTGTTTAGCACTTGTTGCCCCAGCATATCAAAAACAGTAATTTCTGCCATGTCGGATGAAAGGTCTATTGAAAACTCTCCTTTAGTTGGATTCGGATATAAAGAGAAACTACCTTTCACTTCATATTCACTAATATCAGTAAGTATGTTGTTTAACTTAGCGATAAAAATGTCAGATTTAGTATTACTAGTATCTGTAAGTGAAAAAGATGCCCCAAAATAAATTGTGTTTGTAAAATATCCTGAGAGATAAATTCCAGTAGAGCTTGCTTTAGTTGCCCCCAATATAAAATCATTTTGAATTCCTCCACAGGAGGTACTCCAAATAAAATTTCCAGCTTGGTTTAATTCGGTTATAAAAATATCATTGTTGCCTGCACCGGTTAATGTATTTGCACCAAACTGAATAGGTTGGTTGAAATTGCCACTTACAAAAACATTTCCAAAATTATCCAAACTAATACAAGTTGGATTCCCAGGCCCAATTGATTTGTTAACCCATGCAAAATTTCCACTTCCGTTGCATTTTGCAATATACACATCATAAGCTAATCCTGAGGTGCCTGTTATGTTTTGTCCTCCGAATGAAATAGTGCCACGATAAAAACCGGTGATGTATGCATTGCCTGTTGCATCAATATCAATAGCCTTTCCGACGCAATAACCTGATCCTGCGCCAGCTTTTTCTCCCCACACAAAATTTCCAAATGAGTCAAACTTTACTATAAAAATGTTAGATTCTATATTTCCAGCCGATACGCTATCCGAGATGTTGAATTTTATTGTATTAAAGAAATCACCTGTTACATAACTATTGCCAAATAGATCTGTTTTGATACCATTCCCTAAATGAGAGTAACCATAATTTACTTCAGTTTTAGTCCAAGAATTATTGCCTAAGCTATCGTACTTTGCTATAAATATTTTGGATGAAGAATATGGAAATGACGTAATATGAAAATCACCTGTTAAATATAAATTTCCATTATTATCGTTACTAACACCGCCAGTGTAATCGATACCAATACCACCAAAAGATTTAGCCCAAACGATATCTCCATTATTATTGTATTTGGCTACATAGATGTCATAACTCCCGGATGAAGTAAAAGTGATTGGAATCGAAGTGCCAAAAGAAGCCGTGCCAAAATAGTGCCCAACAATGGAAATGTTTCCTGAAAGATCCAAGCAGATTCCATTCACATCGATTGCTGAACACTTTGATGCAATTTTAGCCCACAATAGACTTCCAATGACGTTATATTTGGCAATGTAAACAGCTGAGACTCCTGGGCTAACAAGTTTTGTTGAACCGAATGAAATTGAATCTTTGAATGTACCAGTAATATAACTGTTTCCAAGAGGATCAACTTCAATTTCATTAGAATAATCATTTCCAGTTCCTCCTGCTTTTGTTGCCCATTGCCATGTTTGCGCATCAGCATTTTTTGCAAGGCAAAGTAAAGTTATTACGATTATAAAGTTTTTCATTTTATTATGGTTTTTAGTTTTTTCTTATAAAATTAGTTGATGGCTTCTTAAGAAGCATTTTCGTTTGATAATTGAACCTATGGGTATATTTCTGTTATAACATATTATTAAATCTTCTAATCAATCTTTTACAAACCTCTGTACTCCAGTTTGGGTTGTTGGGCCCCGTGTCTCTTGACCATGCAATAATTGTGTAACCATTTGGCAATAGACAAATACTGTTATTGTGCATATAGTCGCCTCTACCACGATGCCTTATTTCAATAGACTGTTTTTTATAATTAAGAAGAGCCCATCCATAGCCATAAGATAAAATTGTGTCGTTGTTAATATCAACTTCAATTTTGGGAGAAAACATTTCATCAAGAGATTTTTGATTTAATATTTTTTTCTTCTTGAGTGCGGCTACCATTTTATAAAGGTCAATTGTATTGCTACATATACCCGCTGCGCCTTTGTTATTCCAGTTTTCAAGAGGCTTTCTATTTTTAAATATTTTATTGTAAAACGGTTTGTATCTGGCTGAATCATTTATTTGGTCTACTTGAATTACCTCTTCGCCCCAAAAGTTTGAGTTCATCATCCCTATTTTGTTAAATATATTCTTTCTAATGTATGATTCGTATTTTGATTTGCTACTTAATTCAACTATTGCGGCAAGGAGAATATAGCCATCATTTGTATAGTTCAATTTCTTTCCCGGCAAAGAAATCAATTTTTGCGAAAGAATATCTTTGATAGCTGATTCCATGTTTTTTTCGCCTTCACAAATAAAGTTACTTGGCAAACCAGAAGTATGGGTGAGCAATTGTTCAATTGTTATATTCTTTTTATCTACGGGAACGTCTTTAAAGAATTTAGTAATTGAGTCTTTGATTGATATGAGTCCATCTTCGTTTAATTTTAATATGGCAATAGCGGTAATAGGTTTGGTATTAGAGGCAATCCAAAATGAGGCATTTGAATCAGGTTTTGAAAGACTTTTCCCATAGGCCCTATTTAGAATTATGTTATTTGAGTCTGCAATAAGCACAACTCCAACAAAGCCACTATCAATGTATGGGGTGATATACTTATCGATATCAGCTGGTAAAGAATCGTTTGCTAAAGGCAGAACATTAGTTTCGCCAACTTTTTCATTTTTTTCATCACATGATAAATTAAATAGAAATATTACACAAAGTATTAAAATTATTTTTTTCGTCATGTTTTTATTTAGCTCCTAACTTTTCAAGGCTTTCTTTTGCTCTTGGATTTTCGGGACGAATTTTTAATGCTTGTTTAAAACACTTTATTGCTTCATCTTTTTTATCATCCATTAAATAAACATCGCCAAGGTCGTTCCATGCAACAACAATGTTTGGAAATGATTTAGTGTAGTATTTGTAAAGCATTAAAGCCTTAATAGGTTTCTTTTCGTTAATTAAAGTTTGACCAACATCCAACAGAACCATATCATCGTCAATTTTTATATTTTCTTTAGCAAGTTCGGCTTGTAAATCAGTGGTATTTGGTTTATGCAGTATTTCATAGATATGCTTAGACATTTCATTTTGAAATTTTGGACTCATAGTTAAAGCATCCTGAACAATTTTACCTTGAAAATATAACTGAGAAATATTTGGCAAAACCATATTTGTACCAATAGAGCTTTCATTTGTTACCATATAGAATACCAAGCCCTCTTCAGGTAACCGCACAATTCTGGCAAAGTAAATTCCATTGCTACCGCCATTGTCGATCATTTTTGTATTGCGCCTGCTTTTTGATATATTACAACCATATCCAAAAAAGGATTCGCCGTTATAACCTTCTTCTGCGATGTGAGGAGTAAACATTTTTTCGATGGATTCCTTTTTTAAAATGGTATTATTTGTAAAAGAGTTTACCCACAAATACATATCTTCTAAAGAAGCCTCAAGACCACCGTTGGCTTTTAAATTCCAATAAGGGCCGCCGCCTGCTTTATCAAAATGATCCTGATGAGTTCCCCATGCTTTGCCCATTTGGTAACCAATTGCAATAGTATCACTGCTTGTTAAGGGATACTTATAACCGATGTTTTTTATGCCAACAGGTTCAAATAAATTCTTTTTTAAATAGGCTTCATAATCAAGACCGGAAACCTGTTCAATTATAATGCCTAAAATACTCATGCCAACGTTGGTGTAAACTGCTTTTTCGCCAGCGGTAAAAGCTAATGGCTCGGCGAATGCTCTTTTTAAGAAATCAGCGGTATTGATTTTTTCGTAATCACCGCCATCTTGTTTTAAAAATTCATGGAAACCTGAAGAATGGGTAAGGAGCTGATGAATGGTGATGTTTGCCTTATCTTTTGGGATGGTAGGAAAGAATTTTTTTAATTCATCAGTAACCGCTAATTTATTTTGCTCAGTGAGTTTCATTATTGCAGCGGCTGTGAACGCCTTTGTTATGCTACCCATAGAAGCAAGTGTTGTAGGAGTAAAAGGAATATTTTGATCTTTATTTGCAAAACCGTAGCCCTTACAGAATATTTTTTTACCATTTTTGACAATTAACAATCCGCCAGAAAAGTTTTTTTCGGTTACCAGTTTAGACAGGTAATCGTCGATTATTTTACAGGTATCATTCCCAGTGTTAGTCTCTGTTTTTTTATTACCATCATGTTCAATATTACTTGAACATGAAGCGGATAAGCTGAATAAAGCAATTGAAATAATTAAGTTTTTCATTTTTTTAAAGTTGTTTGTTTCAAAAATACGCGGTTGATATATATTATTTAGTTAAGGAAAAGTTAAAGTTCGGTGCTAATTCTTCACCCATTTCAAAATTTTAGTACTACTATTTGACTGTATCTCACAAAAATATACACCTAAATTTACGCTTTCAATATTCAACTGTATTAAGTGATTACCCGACTGAAGATCTTGATATGTTGCTTTTTTTAAACGTTTCCCTTGCGAATCAATTATGCTTATTGACACATCTTCTTTTTTTGTTAAATAAAATTCTACATTCAGATTTTTTTCAGAAGGATTAGGGAATATTTTTAGATTTGAGATATTGTCAATTTTGCTTTTCTTAATACCAACAGGAGAAAGGCAAGTACCTTCAGTTAGATTATAAAACACATTGGGCAAAACGTTATAACAGGTATCCTTTATACCTGACGGCCACAAAAATATAAGGGTATCAACAATTGTTGTGTTGCCTAAGCCAAAATGAACATTTAGCATATTCATTCCATAATTACTATTTTGGCTGCTCACTTCTCGAAATTGCCAAACAGGTAATCCGTTTATGATTGCTTTGGCTTTTACTTTTGTGCCAATTGCTGAACGATTGGATGTTGTGCCTATAGTTTTAATATTAATCCATTTATTTATTGCTGCCGAATTATTTTGATATAATCCTTGGGTGAGTGTTGAAGTACCAGTTACAAAGAGATCTATATCACCATCGTAATCATAATCTCCCGCAGAGGCGCTGTAGTGATTACCTGATAAAGTCACCATAGGCTCTGTTAGTATACTTACAAAAGTAGCTGCGCCTGTAGGAATTAATTTATTTTCGTAATACAAATTTTTCTGTTGTTCGCGAGTCACAAAACAATCTAAATCTCCATCGTTATCGAAATCCATCCAAATAGAAGCCAAGCCATGACCAACATCAGATGCGATTGGGCCGGCTGTAATAGAAGTTAGTTTTACAAATGTGCCCGCGTTGTTTTTATAAAAATCGTTTGCTAAACCTGCAGGGAGCCCGCCAGTGTAATTTGTTATGAAAGCATCCAAATCGCCATCGTTATCGTAATCAATCCAATTCCAAAGTTGCCCATCACGCAAATCTGTAGTAATTGGAGAGGTATTCATTAATTGAAAAGTGGCAGTACTTGTTGGAAACAACCCATTCTTATAAAGATAATCTACACCTTTACTTGTTACCGGGCCAGTGCCAAAAAATAAGTCAATATCCCCGTCCATATCATAATCTGACCAAGTAGGATTTGTATAGGTACTTAGTGTTGCTGTTGCTTGACTTGAAGGATCGTTTGTAAAAGTACCAGAACCATTGTTATGATATAATTTATTATAAACGTTATTGCCAATAAAACCGTTAGGTGCGGATAAAACTAAATCGACTTTACCGTCATTGTCATAATCACCCCAAGCTCCGGCAGAAGATGGATTTAAAGTTGCGGTACCAATTTGACCAGAAGTAACTATACTGAAAGTATTATTGCCATTATTATGATAAAGCAGAGAGCCGTAAGGCATGCCTGTTGAAATGTAGCAGTCGGGATAACCATCATTATCATAATCAGCCCAAGTGTTCCCGGTTGTGTTTGTGTGCTGACTGGGAATTGCGTTTAATAGTCTTGTAAAATTGCCACCGCCTAAGTTTTTATAAATTGTTGAATTTTGATTGATGAACAAATCAAGTAAGCCATCATTATCAATATCAATCCATGCGCATCCAAAAAAGGGATTGGGGGAAGGTGGATCTGCAATAACTGGATTGCTAGTTGTTGTTACCTTTGAAAATATTTGGCCGTAGCAGTTGCTACTTATTGCAAGAATGAAAGTGAAGAGAATGATTATAGAGTTATTTTTCATTAGTGGCTTAGATTATTTATTACTAATTACGTTTTGCATCCATTTATCGAATTCCTCAATTATTTGGTAATTAAAACTTTTAGCAAAAATGCTACGTATAGTACCCATAGCATTCCTTTTATAGCTTTCCTCTATTGTAGGAATTAGCATTAAATTATGATCGGTAGCTTTTAACTGCAAGAAAGTTGCATTGTTTGGGTGATAAGTGTTTACAATTTTCACCAACTCACGATGCGAAAAATCACTTAGGGTTTGAATATCGGTTTCACCCCAGGCCGAAAGAACTTTAGCTGTAGTATTAGCCCAAGCGCTGGTTATATTAATTTCATTCAAAGTTTGACTGAATACAATATCCCTTGTTAAAAAGTCATCACCACCTGAATAATTGAAATCTCTTTTTAATAATCTTGAATACTCCGGATTTTGAGCTATCATTTCGGAAGGCTTTTTCTTTTTTACCAAGAGCTCGTAAAGCAAGGATTCATATAGCTTCAAGTCTTTTTCGGTAGTAATATAATCGATGCCAAGGTTTGGGTTTTGAACGCGAATCATTTCAGTTAAATATTCTAACCAAGGCTTCATAGTTATACCCATAACGATAATGCCCTTTACATTTGAACCTGCGGCTACATAAGGAGCTTCCATACCTCCCATTGAGTGACCAAGTACAAAAATGTTATTAGTATCGACTTCAGGGTTTTTCTTAAGAGCTTTAAGTGCTTCATTGAAGGACTCAACTTCAGTTTTAAAATTAATAGAATAACAATCGGGCGTATTATAAGAATCTCCAACACCCGGTTTTTCGGCGCGCATAACAACATATCCTTTTTCGGCAAGGCCATAGACCAATTTTTTATACGGATGATCGTCGAACAAATTATCGATTGATTCGCAAGGATAACCAGGAATAAAAAGGATTGCAGGTTTTTTGCCAGATGTTTTTGGTATTAAAAAAATACTTCGAATTAAACCAGTTTGAAATTTAAATGAACTGTAAAATACTTTTAACTTTGTAGAAGTTTCGTAAGGAGCCGCGTTAGCTTTGCATTTTAGGATCAGCTCTTTCTTTTTGCGAATTACGGTGTAAGTAACCATTTCTCCTTCTCTTATTTTGAGCTCAGGTTTTAGAATATCTGATTTATCCTTTATAACAGTGCTGTTAATTTTAATTAAAACATCACCAACTTGCAGTTTTAAAATTTCGGCAATTGTCCCAGGAATAATTTTTTGTACATAGACACCTTCTGTGTTTTTCAAGCCAAGAGTATCGGCCATTTGAGAGGTTAGGTTAGTGCGTGCAAACCCCTTTAATGAAAGCCTCTTTAATTCTTGAGAGAATAAATTACAAGTAGTGAATACAAATAAAAAATAGATAAAAATTTTCTTCATTTAAATCAATTAAAGAGTTGAAAATAGGTCATAAACACAAGTACTCTGTGTCAAATCCTGCTAATTTTATTTAATTTGCCTTTAAAGTTTTAAGTAAGTCCTTCGCATGTTGGTTTTTAGGATCTAACTCCAGAGATTTCTCTAAATTTTTTATTGCCATTGGCTTATTTCCAATCGCAATAAAAGCCTCGCCAAGACTATCATACAAATCAGGATTGTCTGGGTAAATTTCAGAATTGACTTTAAATATTTTAATCGCGATTTCTGAATTGCCATTATTGAGATAATAATATCCAAAGCGATTAAAATCTTTTGGGGATTGAGTTAACTGCTCTTTTTTCTCTGTCTTAAGCTTTTTATAATGGACGATTGCCTCATCTACACCTCTTGTTCTTAAATCGTTTGAAAATATTCTTAAGTAACTATCTTTTGGCAAATCGAAAGGCATGCCATATAGAATCTTTGTGATATCATCACCGATTTCAAACATTTTTATAGGCTGTACTTTTAAATTAATAAATAATACGATTAGTTTTTTATTATCGTAAAAGTGGTACGCAATTGAATGAGCCCCATAATGGCTACCTGATGCGTAAGGAAAGACTACTGTATCGTTTTTAGACTTAATTTTATCATACATAAAACAAGTTTGAGTTGTGATTTGATTATTGCTTTGCGCATCCGTAAAGGTTTCTTTTCTCGTTAATTCAAGCATCATTTTTTTGGACAGTAATTTCCCATTGCAATAATTTTGATAATACTTATAATAATCTTCAACCGTTGTAACAATATTGCCGCTACCTATGGACCAAGAAGCATCGTGATAGAATCCGGGAGTAACTAAGGTGTAATAGTCCAGTTCATAACCATTTACTTTTTTTGAAATAACACCTTTTTCTTCTAATGTTGAAGAATTAAGCATTCCGGAAGGCTTGAATATTCTTTCTGATAAAAGGTTGTGGATACTCTGTTGTGTTACCTGCTCAAGAATTAAAGCTAAAAGATTATATCTAAAATTGCTATAACTCCATTTTGATCCAGGCTCAAAAAGCAATTCCCGATCTTTAAAAGCCGAAATCAATTCGTCTCGTGAAACTTTAGTCACGCCAAAAGTTTTGTCAAAATTCTTGATGTGCCAGGTATCAATTAAACCTGAGGTGTGATTAAGCAAATGTCTTATAGTAATTTTATCACCAGTATTTTTTGGATAATTTTTAAGAATATCAGACACTTTTGTTTCGAGAGTAATTTTGCCTTCTTCGACCAATTGAAGAACCAAAATGGCAGTGAACTGCTTACTCATTGAGGCAATTTCAAATTTAGAATCGATTTGATTTGGAACACTTAATTCAAAGTTAGCTTTACCGAATGCGTTTTTATAGAGTACACCTGTACTATCTGCAACTAATATTGCGCCGTTGAGCATTTCAAAATCCTGAACCTTATTCATTAAAAGCTTAATGGCACTCGATTTACTTTGCGCAGAAACTTGTATGAAACAAGAAGCAATAACAATTGAAACATATAATAGAACTTTCATAAATTAATAGTTTATTTATTGGTCAATTAATTTTTTAGCAAACTCCAGCTCACGATCCACACCTAATATTTTATCGCTAATAGAAGGGATCACTTCATGATTTGGGATTAAGCCACGATCTTGATAACTATATTCTTTTACTGCCATGACATATTTCATCAATGGAATTTCTATCCTTATTTTGGTATTAGGTAGTGTCATATCAGGGGTTGGCCCGGAAGTATTACCATAATATCCTCCGCCAGATTCTTCACCAATAAACACCGAATTTGTATAAGAATGAAGCATAGATAAGGCTTCGCAAGTAGTAGAAAAACAACCACCATTAATGAGAACATAAATTTTGCCTTTAAAAGTAGGCAGTGAAGATTTCTGTTTACCTGCATTAGGGCTTTGTATATTATCAAAAGTGCCATTTTGATTTGCTTTTAACATGCCTTTTGGAGCTGAGGCGTCGGGCCGACTTGTATATTTAAAGAATTCATATTTATTCTTATTCATTGTTAAGGATGCATAATAATCAAATTCGCGATCGATGAAATATGAAAAGAGGAGTTTGCCAAGTTCATCTGTGCCGCCGCCGTTAAATCTTAAATCAAGAATTATATTTTGGATGTGATTAGATTCAATCGTTTTAAAAGTAGTTTTTAAGAATTTTTGGAAGTTAATTTTACTCTTCCTTAAGCTCTTTTCGTCAAAAGTTCCAATTTGCAAATAGGCAGTCTTTTTATCATCAAATAATTTAAATTCAACGGGTGTAGCCAAATAAGTTGATGCATACTTCTTTTCGCGAATCGAAATTAAATCGTCGAAAAGCAAACCAGGTAATGTGACTTTTTTTGAAATTGAATCATTTTGAGAAGTATATACAACCTCATAGGATTCGTTATAACCATACAAATAGTAGAAATACCTAGTAAGATTACGTGGTGCAGCTAGATTACGGTACTTATGGGTCATATTATTACCATCAGATGGAAATATGGAGAACATTTTATTAAGTATATCACTTGTTGAATGCCCATTAATTGACAATATATTTGCGCCGAGGAAATCACTATCTGTTAGAGTAGAAAAATTTCGTAAAACATAAAGTTTACCATCAGAATAATACGGCTGAAACGGAATGGCTGTATGGCCTTCATCTAATTTATCCTGATCCGGCTTTGGTGCAACCACCTTCGTGTGACCACACCCTATTTGATTAACTACCTTACTAATTAGTATTTTAAATTCTCTTTCACCCATTGGCTTTGTAATTGAAGCTTCGGTAGAATTAAAAACAGAATCCATTTTAGTTTTTGAATTGTAACGGTAAATACCAGGATGGGCTTCTTCAAGAGATGCTCGCAAAATTTTAAAATCGTTTTTTAGTTCTTCAACAGAGTAGCTCTCTTTTGTGATAATTGTGTTTTGACCTCTTACATTAACTAATGCAAAAAGTAAAACGAAACTTAATAATGTCTTTTTCATACGCTTATTTGGCTTTACAATTAGTTATAATAGTTGAAAGTACTTTTCGTGTTTCATTGATTTTTATCTGACTTATGCCAGTTAATGCTTGACTTCTATTTTTCTTTATAATAACTTGAATTCTTGTTAAAACTTTCTTTCCTTCATTTGTGAGTCGAAGTTCAGTCCTTCTACGGTCGTTGCCGTGTGTCTTCCTTAAGATGTATTCCTTTTTAATAAGGAGATCAATCATTCTGGTTAAAGATGCAGTATCTTTAAATACTTTGTCTGCAATTTCAGTTTGAGTAGCTTCTGCATTTTCTGAAATAGCCTTCATTATCAGCCATTGATCAATAGTTATACCTATTCCAGAAGCGGTGATATTTCTTTGTGCAAACTGACGATAGCTTTTAATTGCATTTTCCAATGAATAAAAGATTATTTCTTCAAGATTTTCCATTTCGCAAATATAACATTGTTTAGTCAATAATTGACATATCAATTAAATATTTTGAAAATGCAATAAGGTATTGATGTTTAATAAGTTTAATTTCTACAATTGAGAAACGGGGTTGTCAAATCCTGCTAATTTACTATCAATCAAAAACTTTTGACACTATAATGGTTTTCTTTGCGTTACTATATTAAAACATATAAATCATGAAAGCACCTGTAATTAAAATAATTTTGACGGCAGTAACAATTCTGTTGCTGACCCAATGCAAAAAGGAGGAGGTTACGTATAAAGCATACTTTTATACTATGGAGCCTACCAGCGAGATTCAACTTTCGCTGTACATAGACGGCAAGTATCAAGACAAAATTCCTTATTTGCATTCTCGGCTGAGTTTCGACAACGATACTTTAAAACAAAAGGCATTGCTTTTAACCATAAAGTGCGGAAAGCATAAATTGGATGTGAAAGACAGTCAAGGTAATTTAAAGTCTTCAGGAATTATGAAAATAACAAAAAACAAAACCTCATTATCAGGACGCACTGGGGAACAGGAAATTAATAGACAGAATGGGTGTTTAATTGTTAGGTTAGATAGCTGAGTGCCTTGCTTCTAGTTGCAGAAAACTTTATTTCAGCAAAGATGATGGAGAGTAACCAAAATGTTTCTTAAAGGACTTGCTAAAACTATGGACATCGGAAAAGCCACAATTAAGTGCAGCTTCAGTAATGCCAAAGTTGCCAATTTTCAATAACAAATGAGCAGCTTCCAATCGTTTTTTAATAATGTATTGATGGGGGCTAATTTTATAAATTGTTTTAAACAGACGAAAGAAGTGATACTCGGATAGTCCTGCATTTTTTGCTACATCACCAATTGATAGGCCGGTAAAGAAACTGTTATCTATACAATCTTTACCGATTTCAACTTTTCTAAATAATTCTTTTCGTGTAACTGACTTTACAGTTGAAATGGAACTAATTTTACTAAACAAATGAAGATGATCTAAGACGATTTTTTCACACAACTCATAATAAAACTCCTTGGTGAAAACATGATCTGAGTTTGGTTCTCTATTTAGTATATCGCCGGCTTGAATCAGCAAGGAGCCTAAATTAGTATCGCTAGAATTGTACTTATTTTCATAAAAATCGGAAGTAGTAAAAAACTTATCTAAACCTATATCGGAAATATTAGCATCAGGCTGACAAAAACTTGCAACAACCTCGGAAAGGATATCTGAATTGATATTTATGCAAACGCCTTTAACTAACTCATTACTTCCGATAATAACGGCCCCTTCACTAAAACTATTGCCTAAAATATACTCTCCTTGATTTACTTTGTACTTGTGCCCATTTACTTTGTAATTTTCGGAACCCAAGTGAACATACTTTATAGAAAATCCACTGAAGGTTACAGGCGAATCAAGTTCATGTAACATAGAATAGTTGACCTGACCGTCACCATTAAATGGCACAATTGCTTTTTTTACAGTATTTTGATCAATTAGTTGATACACTTTATTCCGTTAAGTACAATAAAGATACAAAATTTTAAGAGAAACAAATCTAATGGGGTAACATTGATTTTATTTATACCTTAGTGAGAGCATTTCAAAATGTAACTGTATAAAATGAAGAGAACATACCTGATAATTTTATTTTTTACGATTGGCTTTACCTTTAGTGCTTTTGCACAAATTAATAAGCGACCACCATACAATTATAAATACTGGAGTTCGCAAAGAACTTATGAATTTAACGCCAAGTACATAGATATTGATGGCAAAGTGCTTACAGATGAAAATTTAGAAATACATCCCACTGAAAAAATATGGGATATAGATTCAAAACAAACACTTTTGAACTTTAAGTTAAATTATAAAAAGGAAGATTCTATTCTTTATGCAAATAAACCACTTAATAATAAAAAAAGAGGTTGGGAAAATAACTACCAAGAAGGGGCAATAGAAGATAGCAGTAAAATATGGATGCATCCTGTACGAAATAATCAATATTTGCTTACAGAAATAGCTCCCTTTCCTGAAGTAAGATTTCCATTATCCATAGGTAAAAATTGGAATGGAACATTATGGATATACGAAGCGTTTGGTACATTTCAAGGAACTGTAACTTATAACTATTTAATTGAAGGAGTTGAAGTAAGAAAATATTTATTTGGAACTTTTAAATGCTGGAAAATATTGGCAAGGGGTATGCATGATAAGCTTGGTGAGAGCTCAGTTATTTTCTATTTTAATACTGAGCTTGGATTTACGGAAATGAATTACATTTTTTACAACGGGCAGAAAATAATTTTTACTTTGACTAATTTTGAGTTGTGAAATCGGTGAACATTACTCTAAAATTATTTTTTTTGTTATTTGAGCACCTCCTCTATTTAACTTGATGAAATATATACCGGAACCTAAATTAAATTTATGCAAGACGATAATTATTTTATCCGAATTTTCAGGTTTAATCTCACCTATTATTTTGCCTGATATATCCTGTAAAACTATTTTATCACCTGCTTGAAAATCATCCTTTGTAAGTTGCAGCGGGCAAGTTTTTCAATATAGTGTCCTTGAAATTTAACAATACCATGTTGCCGCAGGCTTGCGCTTCTGACTGACCGTAGGGAGATGCGCACAATCGTGGCGCCGTCGCGCCACACCATATTGTTGTGCTGTAGGAGGTTTAACTGATTTTGCTTTTGCCTGTCTTTTGCAAAAGCAAATTGAGTTAAACGTGGGATAGCCAAACGGCTTTGCCGAAAAGAAGGTCGTGCGATAGCTGTTACTATGGCTTTAGCCAAAAAAGTGCGTCGGCAAAAAATTTTAAAAATCTTTTTACCTGAATGTTCTTGTCGAAGCGAAAGAGCTGCTGTGCGGTCGCCCGTGCGAGATGTCCTTGCGTTTGTCGAAGCGAAATGTTTTTTGTCTACCGTTAAATTGTCTTACGGAGAATTGTCCGACCCTATTGGTGGTAACGGTTTGCAGCTACCCGAAGGGCGGGATTTTTACCACCAAACTTCATTCGAAGAACTGAACTTTCGGCTTGCACAAATGTGTCTGCGAAGCACGAAACCCCGCCTTTTGGGTAGGTGCTGTTATGCCCAGTGCTTATTTGTCCAGTATGTGTCCGCATAGTTTTCCAATTGTTTCTGTCAATGAACTTTCAAAGGCTCTTGTTACATCGTCTTGTCCCGTTTTTGCATGAATGAGTTCATGAATTAATGTTCCTGAATAGTCTGTAATAGTTTTTAAAGTCTTTCGAGATAAAACAATTGAACTTGTTCCTTCGTCCCAACAGCCTAATGTTTCCACGTCTGCAAAAAAGTCTTTTCGCATTGTCGAGGAAATACTAATTGATTTTACTTTTTTCGGTTGTCCACCGAATAATTCAATGATTTTTGGAGTTAGTTTATAAATAGCTTTTTCCTTATCGTTCAAATTGTCTGGGTCTATAAAAGTGAAATCGAAACTATCATTGTAGTTTGAAACAAATTGTCCAATGTCAACTATTGGATTGCCCGATAAATCTGTCGAGCCTTGAATTTTGTATTTTAAATTTTCTGGAATTGTAATTATTTCATGTCCGCTGTTTCTTGCTTGGTCAATCATGTCAGGGTGTTGCATTGCTTCCATAGACGTTACAAATAAATACTTCCCTTGTTGGTTTAGTATTTTTACTGAATGTTCTTGAACATCAATCCAAGTAAGTTCGTCATGTGCTGTCCCACGATTTATGTTGGTCAAATCTTTTGCAAGTATTTCAGCAACGTCTTTAGAGGCCGAAGCCAATAAAATTTTCTTTACAGAGTCGGTGTAAGCACTTCTACCAACATTTGTTCGTTCTCTATTCAAAGCCTTTTTTATTGAGGCATTCATTACAGTAATGTTGTAACTGAATAAGAAATTTTCTTCTTCTGCTACTTTCACTCCGTTAATGTAAATATTACCGTGCTTTCCCTTTTTTTCAACTACTTGTCCTTGTTTGGTTGTTTCAATTATGCGTTCACCAGAGAATTTTAAGAACAAATTTTTAGCATCTTCAATGTCCTTGTCGGTAGCACCAACAAGTTCAAATTCCGTCCCAATAAATTTGGGGTCTATTGGGTCTTCAATAATTGCATGAAGTGTAATTATGTCCTTGAAGCCTTCCTTTTCAGATTTTGCAATTGTTATTTGGCTGTGTTTAGATTTAGCAACTACCTTGATTTTTTTTCTGTCAAACGTTGCCAATGCGTCTTTTAAACCAATTCCAAATTTTCCAATTACACTTGTGTTCTTTAGTTTTTCTTGGTTTTCATTTTGCGTTAAATGTGTGTATTGAACCCCACGTCCGAAGTCTCGGATTAGCCATGAGTTGCCACTTTTGAAAATTTCAACTTCTTTCGTCTTTGTCAGAAGTTGTTCGTCAAGTGCATTAGCAATAAGTTCTCTAATTGCATGAGAAGTTTCCCAGTTCTCCAGGATTTTTTCTATGTTAAGGTCAAATTTTTTCATGTTGTCTGTGTCGTTTGTTGTGTCGTTTTAGCATTGGGCATAACGGTTTGCGGGTTTAAGAAGTTGGGGATTTCGGAGTACAAAACTGTCAAGCCACCACAAATGTTGATGCGAGGTAATATGTTCATTTAACCACTGAACCCCCAATTTCTTAAACCCGCTGTTATGCCTTCGTGCTTCTTCTCGATTATAAGTAAGTCTCCAAGAATTTAATGCTGTCTTTCTTGTCATTGAAACTTGCTTCTATTCTGTCGCCCGTGTTGTATTTGATAATAATTTCGTATTTACTCAACGGTAATTTGGGTCTGTCTTCTGAATACTTTTTCAAAAAGTCAATTGCATCGGTCACGCTGGTTGAAACAGTTTCTTGTCCATGCAATGGTAAAATAATAATGCGTTCAATGAATCGAGAAACTGTGTCAGAAAGTGAGTTTAAAAATTCGTCAACATTTTTCTTGTTGAGTTTTAAAAGTTCCTTGGCTACATCTTCTTTGTTGGCTAATTTATTCCAACTGTCAATTTTCTTTCTGAAATCTGTCTCTGCTGTTTTCTCGTCAAAGGCAGCATTAATACCGAATTTAGCAAATGCCTTTACTACTGTGTCGTATGGGAAATATAGAACACCAAATCCAAGTGATTTTAATTGAGACAATGCACCTTCAGTAAACACACCTGCTAAAACTACTCCTACAAATGGAGAAGAATTTTTGTATTTGTTGGCTAAGGGAAGAACTGCACTTTGAATTTCTTGAGCTTTATTTCTTGAATGTTTGGTGTATCGTCTCCATGCCGATTCAATGAATGCAACCGGAACTCCAATTTTATTTTCTGTTCCACCACGTTCAAGCACAAAGTCTAAATCGTGTTTGTTTTCTTTGGAATCGGTCCAAGTAACTTTCTTTCCTGAACGTGCTTTTCTGACACCTTTCTTGTCTAGGTAAAGTTTATGCTTTCGTGCAAATTTTAGCAAGTGTGGTTCTAAAGCCAACTCCAAAAGGTCGCCAATTAATTGTCCAAATTTATGTGATAAAGATTCTGCCATTTTTTAACTATTTATCCAAAGTCGTCCTTCATGCAAAGGAACTGTATGTTTTCTATTTTTCCATTTTACGTTTCTGTCTCTCAACTTTTCGAATGTGTAGTCGCTAAAACCTGCCGATACCGCTAATTCCCCAAGCCACTTGTCTACTGGAACGTAAATGCCATAAGGTGCAGAGTCGCCAATTACAAAGCACATTTTGCAGTTTGGACTTGTTACTCTCCTTAGTGAATGAAACACGTCAGCAAGGTCATTGAAATATGCAGCAATCATTAAATGGTAATTCTTCTTTCCACCATGTTTTAATCTCTCTGTTTTTAGTGTTTCAAATACTTCCAATAATTCAGAATGAATTACTGCCAACTTTGGATTTGAAATGATACTATCCACACTGTCACCTAATTTTGAAACGTGTTGAGTGCAAGCTCTTACTAAATGTTTTCTCACGTTGTCTTGCAAGTCAGCCCAACCACTGATGTCACCCCAAAAGGTCATTTCAAGTCTTGTAGCGTCAGCATAATCGTAATTGTTTGCATAAGGTGGTGAAGTAATTACAAGGTCCCCCCAACCGTCAGGAATAGATTTAATGTCTCTTGCATCTTCGTTCAATATGATTGAATCAATTACATTTAATAAGCGATTTTGTGTTCGCTTCATATCTAAATACATTGCATTGACTTTTGCTTCAAATGCAACGAAAGGGTCAATGACTTTTGATTTTGTCTTGTTTGGCTGAATATACTGCCATTGGGCTGTTCCAACTGGCGAGGTTGACCGAAGAATTGAAGTAATGATAAACCAATTGAAGTTTTTTATTTCATCTTCTTGTTTTTTATCAAGCCAAGTCTGTTTTAATGCTTCCAATTTTTGCAAAATTTCGATTGGGTAGCAACTCATTATTAATTTGGGAAACTCTGTCTGTGTGATGATTTTGTTTTTTGCCTGTTTAAGAAGTGAAAGAGCTTCTTCTTTAAATTTGTCTGCTGGATAATTCCAATTCAGTTTTGCCTTTGCAATCCTATAAATGTAAGGATGGGCTTCAACTCCATATGATTCAACCCCTGCAAATTCACTTTCAAGTAAAACTGTTCCAGAACCCGCAAAAGGGTCTATTATTCTTGTTCGTCCGTTTTTTTGTTCTTCTCGGATTAGGTCGTTTACCCATGAAGCTGAAAACCCTGCTGTGTATCTATACCACTTGTGAATTGGCATTTTCATATTGTCAGCAAAGGTTGCTGTATAGTCCTGCTCTACCTTAACTTCGTCAGGAAATAAATCTAATGTTTGTGTTTGATATGCCATGTGTCAAAGATAATGAATTATGTTACTGTTTTTTCTTCAATGTTGATGTCTGAACTGTCTTTTTAGCATGAGGCATAACGTTTTGCAAATTTGCGTTCGTTTTTTGCTTGTCCAATTTATACATTTGAGCGTTAACACGCAAAAAATGACGCGAATTTGCTGTTAGCAGGCGTTTTTTGTCCGTCGAGTTAATTGCACGTTGGTCTTGGATTTGCTTTTAATGTCCTGATTTGTTTAAGGTAACTTGATAGTTCTGCTTGATTCATAAATGATTTTGTCCCCAACAATGCATAAATTATAGCGTGGTCGTAGTATCCGCGATTATTTGGAACCGTACCTTGTAATTTCATAGGTGAGTTGAAAAATTTATTCATTGTGTAAACACCTTTTACATTTGTCTGTGAAACGTCAAAGCACCAATAGAGCAGGGTAATTGGATAAGATTTCGAAGGCAACAATGGTGATTCAGTGTCACCATGACTCACATACTGCTGAAGATAGCCAAGAGTCGTGTCACCATTTGGTCGTACTTCAGCAAATGCAGTCACATGTGTATTTGGGATTAGGAGAATAATTTTTTTCGGAAGTTTTCCCTTATATGCTCGGCATATACTAACCCAAACTTTGCTATATACTATTGCTTGTCTTGTGTTTCCGATGTCAAATTTTGCTCCACCATTTTTCCAGTTGCCTTTAGAAAACGGAATAGGGTTGCCATTTTTGTCGCCAGGAAATGCTTGAACGGAATCAACACGAGCCTCGAAAACATATTTAATGTTGTGTATTGTATCATTCATCATTTTAAGAAAAAGGTCGGCGGGGTCGGTCTGATTACTTTTTGTTACCAATTGTCCGAGTGTCGGAAAAATGGATAAAAGTAGAAATGTTGTCTGAATATAAAATTGTCTTGTCAAATTGTCTGATTAAAATGCCTGCTAACGGTTTGCAGCTACCCGAAGGGCGGGATTTTTACCACTAAACTTCATTCGGAGAACTGAACTTTCGGCTACCACAAATGTGTCTGCGAAGCACGAAACCCCGCCTTTTGGGTAGGTGCTGTTACAAGCTGGTGTTCTTTCTGTCGTGGCTCTGTTGTCCATTGTTTACGGCTGTTTTGGTGCGGTTGCTTGATTGGAAATTCCGCTTAAATAGGCCCCACTTCATCACTTCAAACTGACCCCACTT
>JAQSCZ010000054.1 GCA_029945665.1 bacterium
GTACGCCTGCTATGGGTTTCAGAGATTACTAACACCATTTTTGTCCATTAACCCCTATAAGCGATATTGTTACACTTTTAGAAGCTTTATAAGTCAAACATTTTGAATTCAATAAATAGGCGTTTGTATCGTTACTTAGCGAATCAATGGACCATGCGTAAGTTGGTCGAAAAACATTGGAATGACTGGAATAATTTTGGACACAAATTTTGGCGGTTTTGCAGTCCAAATAATCGACAGTCGCTTGAAAATTAACATTGATACCTTCTTTAATGGTCACATAATTTTTAAAGGTACTAATACAACCAACATTATCTGTAATCTCTACAAAAATTTTGTACTTATCTGCTTTATAATAGGAATTGCAGTTTACTTGGCCCGAATAAGGAGAACTGGTATTGTAAGTATTGCCATCGCCCCAAGTTATTATTTTCTTTACAATTGGTTGATTGATATTATCTGGAGTCGAATTGTCTTCTAAACACACTGAATTATTGTTAGTGCAACTGTCTTTAAAATTATTGTATATAAAACTGGCATTTGGCAAGCCCATAATTTGAATGCTAACACTTTCATCGACGCTTGTTCCGTCTGTAAAACTAATACTACCCTTGACCGCGAATGTTCCCTTTTTAGAATATATGTGGACACTATTTGTATTATTTGAGGTAAAACCATCTCCAAATTCCCAATAAATACTTTTGATAGTTTTACCATTGGTGGGCACATAAATAAATCCTGCCACATCGTTAACACATACTTGTGCATTAAACTTAATTTCAGCATTTGCTATTGTTGCAAACAACAATGAGAAAATAAAACCAATTCGTTTAAAGGACTTTAACATAAATTTACACATCTAATTTAACCATTAGACGCAACCAAAGATAGAATAGTGTCAGGAATATTGGTATGACGTAAAATATTATTACAAGAATCTGACAATTAACAATTTAAAAAGTTAAATGTGACCCTGACTTACAATTCCTTAAAAAATTCAATCCCATGGATATTAATAACACCCAAACTACCTGAACTTTTAACAATAGCATACCCATTTTTAAATTGGTTGGCGCTTTGATAGATAAATGGAATAATTATTTTGGCATTACTGTCGCAATATCCCCAATAACCTGCTTGATTTTGCACTGGCAACAAACCCTCGCCAAACTTCCCGACGCTACTTAATTGAACATTAAATTCACCTTGCACATCGAAGCTCTTATTGTAGATACGAATAGAAGGCAACATGTACCCTAAAACACCTAAATACAATGAATCATCCAAATGTTGTGCATAGGAAAAAAGAAAGGAAAATCGGCCATTTTTATCAATAAAATATCGGTCAAAAGCCAAATCGTTCGCAACATTAACAATGGCCTTTCCATCAATAAATTCTTTTTCGTAATTAACATAATCGGAGTAATCAAAATTATCATTTACGAATTTAGAAAGTACAATTTGACCAGCTGTATCAATGAATTGCAAATTGGTTTTAACCTGCATGGTGTTATCAATTATTGATTTCGTTTCAACATAAACTGCTGCCATACCTTCGCTAAAAATACCAGCCGGTCGCACATTCTCTGCAAGTATTAACGCCCTGCCCCACTTATTAATGAAAATAAATTTCGATTGGAATTTTGCCAATAAAAAACCTGATTTAAAATACAAACTAGAAGAATCGAAATCGGGCTCGCGCACCCATAAACCCTTTATATTTATTATGCCGCATTTATGCTTCATTGACACAACTGCCAAGCCTTCTGAAAAATTTTCGGCTGCATTAAATACAATATTAAAAGCATTTTTACCTGTCGCATTGATATAATACGACTGCTTTTTGATGTTAGTTAAAGGACAAAGCCCATCTACAAAACGGCCATATTGTATTGCCAATTCTGTTATTTTTTCACCCTGCTCATTGATTCCAAAATAAAAACTATCTTTCATTACAAAAGCAACGCCGTTTTCGAAAAAATCAGCAAGCGCATACTGGGGTTGAATAACAATTTTACCAGCGGTATCACTATAGCCCCATTGTTTACCCAAGCGATAAGGAATTAATTCAGCTTGAGAAGAAATTTGAATACAAAATATAAATAGCAATAAAAAAAACAGTGGTCTCATTGTTTTAATAAGATTCAAATTGAATGCCATTCGTTGCTTAAAGCACATGTGTATTTATTTCTTGACAAATTTCTGTGAGTACACCATTGGTACTTTTAGGATGCGCAAAAGCAATTAATTTATTATCGGCTCCCTTTTTTGGACTGGTATTTAACATTTCGAAACCATTTTCAATGAGTCGCTCCAATTCTGTTTGGGCATTTTTTACACCAAAAGCAATGTGGTGAATCCCTTCGCCTTTTTTTTCAATGAATTTTGCTATTGGACTGTCTGGGCGGGTGGCTTGTAACAATTCTATTTTCGTTTCACCCACCATAAAAAAACTCGTAATTACACCTTCACTCTCAACTTCCTCCATTTTATAAGGCGTTGTATTGAGCAATTTTGAAAATAATTCATTCGATAATTTGATATCCTTTACGGCAATGCCAATGTGTTCAATTTTGTTCATATCTATTAAGTATTACAATATTAATAGCTATTTTAGATTTTGCTATCTTTGTTGTTCAAATTTCGAAAAAACTTTACAAACAAGTCGGATTTTTAAATGTTATTTGCACAATGGCGAATACCTTTGGAAATCAGCTAACCATTACTTCATTTGGCGAATCACATGGCCCATTTATTGGCGTGGTTATAGACGGCTTACCTTCCAATATTTTTATTGACACTGTTTTTATTCAAAAAGCATTGGACCGAAGAAAGCCTGGACAATCCAATCTGACTACTCAGCGCCAAGAATCAGATGTTTTTCAAATTGTTTCGGGTGTATTTAATGAATATAGCACAGGATCTCCCATTGCCATACTCATTCCAAATAAAGATGCCCTATCAAAAGACTACGAAGCTCTCAAAAACGTCTATAGACCCGGGCATGCCGACTTTGTATACGATAAAAAATATGGTAACCGCGATTACAAAGGTGGTGGTCGAAGCAGTGCAAGAATAACGGCAGGATGGGTAGCAGCTGGTGCCATTGCATCACTTTATTTAAAAACTGTCTCTAATATCGAAGTCAAAGCAATGGTTAGCAGTATTTACAACATTGCATTGCCTAAACCATACGATCAATATGATTGGAACAATGCTGAGAATAACGCTGTAAGATGCCCTGATCCAGACACAGCTGATGCCATGGAAACACTTATAGAGCGCATTAAAATGGAAGGCAATTCTGTTGGAGGAACAATAGCTTGTAAAATTAAAAATGCACCAATTGGGCTTGGTGAACCGCTTTTCAATAAACTCAATGCAGAATTAGCAAAAGCCATGCTCTCCATAAATGCTGTGAAAGGCATACAATTTGGCTCAGGATTCGACAGTACACAGCTTTTAGGCAGTCAAAACAACGACAATTTGGATAACCATAGCAACCATGACGGTGGTATTACGGCTGGTATTAGCAATGGCGAAACCATTCTTTTTGAATTGGCCTTTAAGCCCACTAGTAGTATAAGCATCCCTCAGACCATGTTAAATACAACCGGAGATACCGAAACAGTAAGCATACCAGGAAGACACGATCCATGTGTATTACCAAGGGCTGTACCCATTGTGGAAGCCATGGCTGCATTGGTATTGGCCGACCACTATTTACTAAATTTGAAATATCTTAAATAAAATGACACAAATATGACTTAAATTGCCAGACTTTTGTCGTCTAACCTAGCATCAGAATATATTGTTTAAAATGAAAAAAATACTTATTACGCTCTCTTTGTTTATTGGAATCAACGCTTTCAGTCAATGTTTAACCGATTATTACCAACAACAAGCCATTAAAAACAATCCTCAGATTGCCATTGATGCCGCCAATTTTTACAACAACCTGCAACCAACAAGCGATACAAAACGCGCCTCTGTTTATATAGTCCCAGTTGTTTTTCACGTTATCCATTTTAATGGGTCCGAAAATATCAGCAAGGCAACCATTGAGGATCAAATCCGTTTGCTGAACCTTGATTTCAATTTATTAAATCCCAATAAGGCCAATGTGAGAAGTCAATTTAAAAACTTACCTGCCGATTGTCAAATTGAGTTTCGTTTGGCTAAAATTGACCCAAATGGCAATTGTACAGATGGCATCAATCGCATATACAGTCCGCTTACTTTTAATGCAAGAGATAATGTTAAAGCTATATCTGGCGCGCGCTGGGACAATAAAAAATATTTAAATATCTGGACAGTTAATTCTATTAACAACAGCGGCGGCCAAGGAGTTACTTTGGGTTATGCCTACCTTCCATATTCGGTTGCACAAGGCTTGTCTTCAATGGATGGCATTGTTTGTCGTGCCGATTGTGTTGGAACAAAAGATGGCGATCCTTTCTCTGTTGTTGGCAGAACACTGACACATGAAATTGGTCATTACCTTGGCTTATTGCATACCTTCGATGGTGATTGCACAGGCACTGGCGATTATTGCGGCGACACACCTCCCGTTACAGGCACGTTTGTTAATGCGAATTGCCCAGCCAATGGCAACTCATGTACCAACGACTTTCCTGATTTACTAGATCAATGGGAAAACTACATGGATTATTCTTCTGGCACCTGTCAATCTATGTTTACGCCTAATCAAAAAACGATTATGTACAATACTTTTACAAACTATAGTTTTAGAAGTAATTTGGTTTCTGCAGCTAATCTTAAAGCTACAGGCGTTGAATTATCGAACACTGCACCTAAGGCATTTTTTACAAGTAACAAAAGAGTCGCCTGCGTTGGCGAGGCTATCACATTCTACGACATTTCATGTAAAGGCATAGTTGACAATAGACAATGGCAATTTGCCGGGGCCAATACATTATCTTCTAACAAAGATACACCAACTATAACTTACGCACTGCCGGGCAAGTACAATGTAACACTTATTGCCAACAATGGCATTGGAAGCAATACCTTATCAGCTGATAATTACATAGAAATTTTGGCTAAAGTATCGCCTAATAAACCTGAATTAAAAGAAGGTTTTGAAAGTCCCAATTTTGCAACAACCTCTAATTGGAAAATAATTGCAAGCGGCACACCGAAATTCACTGTTTCAAATACCTTATCTTACAGTGGTTCATCCTGTCTTATTGCGCCTGTCACATCAACAGATATAGCGACACAAAAATACCAACTAGTTTCTCCAAGTTTAGATTTGCGACCTTTAAAAGGCCGCAGTCCTAAAATATCTATGATGGTTGCTTACGTAAGAAAGTCAGCGGCTTCATCAGAGAAATTGAGAATTTATTTTTCTCGCGGTTGTAGTAGCGAATGGACTTTATTAACGCTTAAAAGTGCCAATGCCATGACCTACAGTGCAACTGTTTTTGCTTCTAACTTTGTTCCTACCGATCAATCTCAATGGAAATTAATTACAAATAGTTTAATTGGATATGAAAACGATAGCAATATACAATTCATGATTGAAGTTGAAGCAGGAACCACCGGGGCAGGCAACCCTGTATACATTGATGACATTAATATCAGTAGTTACAATACCTCAGTTTCTACCATCGAAAAATCAATTAATTTAAATGTATATCCTAACCCTGCCAACGACCACATTACTATTCAATACGAAAATATGGAAGGTTCTACTGAAGTTTGGTTGGAAAACATTGAAGGTAAGAAAGTTGCTCAAATCACTGAAAGCAATGCACAAACTGGCACAATCAACATTGATTGGATTAAGGACCAGAACCTTACCAACGGCATCTATTTCTTAAAAATTAAAGCTGACAATGGCTTAATTAACAAGAAGGTTATATTCATGAATTAACCAAAAATAAAAATAAATGGAACGGTCTGCTCTTGATAATAGAGCAGACCGTTTCTGTTATAAAACTAAAAATAGTTAATACCTTTGTCAGATGGCCCGTTTAAAATATCTACTTTTTGGACTCATATTTTTTAGTTTAATTGAAATTAAAAGTCAATGTTTGACAGATTATTACTATCAAAAAGCCACAGAAAAAAACCCATCTATTATTGATATCGCCACCCAGTTTTATCAATCCATTCAACCTTATTCAACTGCGAAACGCGCTGGAAAAATGATTATTCCTGTGGTTTTCCATGTGATTCATACCAATGGTGTTGAAAACATTAGCAAAGCCCAAATTGACGACCAAATTAGATTATTAAATCTCAATTTTAGCAATAACCATCCAAACAAAGCCAACATAAGAAGTCAATTTAAAGCAGTAGCTGCCGATTGCGAAATTGAATTCCGCCTGGCAAAAATAGATCCCAATGGTCAATGCACGGATGGTATCAATAGAATATACAGTCCATTGCATCTGAATGCATCCGATGATGTTAAGTATATTAGTGGTGCAAGGTGGGATAATTCAAAATATTTAAATATCTGGACCGTTTCCTTTATTGACCACCAAACACCCGGAGGCCAAGGGGTGGCAGGTTATGCTTACCTACCATATAGTATATGGGGGGCCAACGACCCAATTGATGGCATTGTAATTTTACACAATTTTATAGGCACTATCGGCACAGGCAGGGCCGATCAAAAAGGTGCAACACTGACCCACGAAATTGGGCATTATCTCGGTTTGGTTCATACTTTTCAAGGCGGCTGTAATGGTGATGATTATTGCTTCGACACACCGCCCGTAGCCAGCGAATTTAACAATAGCGCTTGTCCTGCTAATGGAAATTCATGCAAAAACGACAATCCTGACATGATAGATCAATGGGAAAACTTCATGGATTATTCAAGTGGTGCTTGTCAAAGTATGTTTTCCGCCAACCAACGCGATATCATGCAAGATTGCCTCAACAGTTTTAGTTTCCGAAGCAATATGATTTCCATGGCTAATTTAAAAGCAACTGGTGTTGAATTAGATGCTAAAAGTCCGATCGCTTTTTTTTCAAGCAACACCCGACGCGCATGCGTTGGAGAAACTGTAACATTTTACAATAATACTTGCAGAGCCACTGTCGATTCAATTTTATGGGAATTTGAAGGCGCCAATATCAATAGCTCAAATAAGGATACGGCAACCGTATATTTTACAAAAGCTGGTTGGTATAAAGTAAATTTAACAGTAACCAACGCTTATGGCTCCGACTTCATAACGGCACCATCCTATATTGAAATAAGAGAAACGATTGCAAAATCGAAACCAACAATTCAGCAAGGATTTGAGGCTTCAGATTGGCTTATCAATTCAGGATGGGAAATATGGGCACAAGGGGATTATGCGTTTAAAGTAGATCCAACCATTGCCTATTCAGGTTCAAAATGCTTAATCGCGCCGATCAATAATGTTGCTTATAAATCTCAATTATTTGAATTGATAAGCCCTCCTATCGACTTGCGTCCGCTGAAAGGGAAATCACCTAAAATCTCACTGATGGCAGCCTATGTGAGGCAAACAACTTCATCGACAGAAAAATTAAGAATTTATATATCACGTGGATGCGGCGATAAATGGGAACTCTTAATCCAAAAAACCGCCAACAGTCTTGCCTATAATTCTACCTTATATGAAAGCAATTTTAAACCTAAAAATAAATCGGAATGGCAACTATTGAGTCATAATTTAAGTTTTTATGAAAATGATAGCAATGTGAGATTCAAAATACAGGTTGAAAGTGGTCAAACAAATTCAGTGTACATTGATGATATAAATATCAGTGAATATTTCAGTGGAATAAATGACATTGAACGGCAAATTAATCTAAATGTATTCCCGAATCCAGCAAGTGATAAATTGAAGGTAAATTATGTAAATGAAACGGGAACTACTGAAGTTTGGCTTGAAAACATGATAGGTCAAAAAATAGTTCAGGTTTTAGATGAGCAATTGACAAGTGGCGCTATTGCAATAGAATACATACAAAACAATTCCCTAGTAAATGGTGTTTATTTATTAAAAATTAGAGCAAACAACCAAGTTATCACTAAAAAGATAATCTTTGCAAACTGATTTGAAAAAATACCATGTCAAAAAATCTTGTAATTGTAGAATCTCCAGCTAAAGCAAAAACGATAGAAAAATTTCTAGGAAAAGACTATACTGTAAGGTCTAGTTTTGGGCATATTCGCGACCTAGATAAAGGCGATGAAGCCATCGATATAAAAAATGGATTTAAACCCAATTATATAGTCCCTTCAGATAAATCTAAAGTAGTTAGTGAGTTAAAAAAACTGGCCAAAGAAAGTGACATGATCTGGTTAGCATCGGATGAGGACCGCGAAGGAGAAGCTATATCTTGGCACTTATTCGAAGTTTTGGGTTTGAAAGAGAACAATACAAAGCGCATTGTTTTTCATGAAATTACCAAACCTGCCATTGAAAATGCAATATTAAATCCAAGAACAATTGATAAAGACTTAGTAGATGCACAACAAGCGCGCAGAATACTAGATAGATTAGTTGGTTTTGAGTTATCACCAATACTTTGGAGAAAAGTAAAACCTTCATTATCTGCCGGGCGGGTGCAATCCGTATCGGTTAAATTAATTGTTGATAGAGAGCGAGAAATCAACGTATTTAAATCGGTTAGTGATTTTAGAATTACTGCCGAATTATCAAAAAAAGGCGATACTAAAACAATTAAGGCTGAACTGCCTCAACGTTTTAAAACAGAAGCTGAAGCACTTGATTTTGTTAACTTGGCAAATGGCAGTGAGTATAAAATTCAGAATATAGAAGTAAAACCAGCTCAGCGCAAAGCAGCCGCGCCCTTTACAACCAGTACTTTGCAACAAGAGGCCAGTAGAAAACTGGGCTACCCTGTTGCGAAAACAATGTTGCTTGCCCAAAAGCTATATGAGGCTGGGCACATTACCTATATGAGAACGGATTCCGTGAATCTCTCACAAACAGCAATCAATGGTGCATCTGCAGAAATAAAAAAAGCATATGGTCCTGAGTATAGTATGCCTCGCAATTACAATACAAAAACAGCTGGCGCACAAGAAGCACACGAAGCCATTCGACCTACGTATTTCGAAAACCATACCGCCGGCGAAGAAGCGCAAGAAGTGCGATTGTATGAATTGATTTGGAAGCGAGCCATTGCAAGTCAAATGGCCCATGCAGAATTAGAAAGAACAGTTGTTGATATAAATGTAAGTCGCCCGAATAAGAATTTAAAAGCAGAAGGTGAAATTATAAAATTTGATGGATTTCTAAAAGTATACTTAGAAGGCAAAGATGACGATGAAGATGAAGAGAATTCAGGTTTATTGCCTCCAATGAGTGTTAACGAAATTTTAGATTTAAACCAATTATTGGCTGAACAAAAATTCAGTCGCCCAGCTGCGCGATATACTGAAGCGAGCTTGGTGAAAAAAATGGAAGAATTAGGCATAGGAAGACCATCTACCTACGCACCAACTATTTCAACCATTCAAAAAAGAGGCTATGTTATCAGAGACAATAAAGACGGTGTTCCTAGAAAATTCCAAAGTATTTTATTAAAGAATAATCAAATAACCACCAAAACCGGAACAGAGAATGTAGGCGCTGAAAAAAGTAAATTATTCCCTACGGATATTGGTTTACTTGTAACCGATTTCCTAAGCGAACACTTCAAAGATATTATGGACTATGGTTTTACCGCCTCGGTTGAAAAACAATTTGACGAAATTGCACAAGGCTTAACGGGTTGGGTAAAAATGTTAGAAGGATTTTACAAACCCTTCCACGAGGATGTAGACAGAACATTGGCCACTGCAGAAAGAGCCAACAGTGAAAAATCAATCGGTATAGATCCAGAATCTGGCAAAACCATTATTGGTCGCATTGGAAGATTCGGACCTTTGGTTCAGATTGGCGATGCCGATGATGAAAACAAAAAATTTGCAAGTTTACGTCCAGGTCAGACCCTAGAAAACATAACACTTGAGCAGGCATTAGAACTTTTTAAATTACCGCGTGTAATTGGCACCTATAACGATGAGAAAGTAAGTGCTGCCATTGGCCGATTTGGACCTTATATCAAATATGGCAGTTTATTCGCTTCAATTCCAAAAGATAAAGATTTGTTCGCTATTGATATTGCAGAAGCCATTGAAATTATTTTAGCCAAGCAGAAAGCTGAAGCTGAAAAATTAATGCGCACATTTAAGGAAGACAAAGACCTTGAGATATTAAAAGGCCGTTGGGGACCCTATATTTCTTATAAAAAAGACAATTATAAATTCCCTAAAGGATCGGATGCCAATGAAATGCCTTATGCCGATATTATGAAAATAATTGAAAGCGCTGCACCTCCAGCTAAAGGCAAAAAGGCTGCAGCAACCAAAGCTGCTCCAAAAGCCAAAGCGAAAGCTAAGGCCAAAGCAAAAGCTAAGAAAAAATAAGACTTATTTAAGGCATGCTTTTACGGTTTCTTTAAACCGCTCTTCTTCGTTGAATAAGAAATATATTTCCACTGGCAAAACAAACACCTTATCTTCGGGTATGAGCTCTAGAAGGTCTGGTTTTAAGAATTTCGAAGCATCTTTTTCTGTTATCATTACAACATCTTTTTCTCCAAGCATGGCTAACATGTTATTGATATCAGACACTTGAAAACTGCAATGATCAGGAAAATTAAAGGGAACCACTTGCCTGTTTAATAATTCACATTGGGCAATAAAACTTTCAGGATTCGCTATTCCACTCATGGCTATTATTTTGCCATTATTGGCCTCCTCAAAATTTATATCGCCTTTTAGTGCGAAGGGTTTGTGAGATTTGATTCCGGTAAAAAACACATGTTGGTAATCGTAGGGATTAATTAATTGAATCATCTCTATCTTTTCGTCCAACTTTAATTGTGCCGGACATTTTGTAAAAATGATAATGTGAGCGCGTTTGTCAGATGTTTTCCATTCTCTCAATCTACCATAGGGCATTACATGGTCATTGTAATAGGGTAAGGCAAAATCAGAAAGCAGAATATTAAGCTTACAAGAAACAGCCCGGTGTTGAAAAGCATCATCGAGCAAAACAAGTTCCATACCTTCCTTCTCAAAATAAGCAAGTCCTAATTGCCTTTGCTCTGCCACCACAACTTTTGCGTCATGAAGGGTTCGATAGTACCAAAATGGTTCATCACCTATCGTTTCTGCTGTTGAATGATCATCTGCTGCAATTAATCCACTGGTTTTTCGACCATACCCACGCGATAAAATTCCAACTTTGTAATATTTACTAAGCCATTTGTAAAGCATGGCAGTATGCGGTGTTTTACCAGAACCACCAACTTGTAAATTACCGATAACAATTGTTTTTAATTCGGAATGATAAGTTTTAAATATGCCATTGTCATATAACCTATTCCTGAAAGAGGTAATGGTGCCATATAGCCAACCGAAAGGCATCAATAGATATTTTAATGGTGATTTAATAAGTGCAAAAGTATATTTTTTGAGTCATAAATGTTTTCAAAAGAATAGGATTGAATGCAATCACTTAATTTTGCTTTTTTAAAATCACATGCAAGTAAAAGACATCACAGCGCTTATTGAAAAAATTGCACCACTCAGTTATCAAGAAAATTATGACAATGCAGGTTTAATTATTGGCAACCATGAAATGAAGGTTACTGGCATATTGCTATGCCTAGATAGCACCGAGCGTGTGGTAGATGAGGCCATTGAAATGGATTGTAATTTAATAATTGCCCATCACCCCATCGTTTTCAAAGGAATTAAAAAGCTTAATGGCACAAATTATGTTGAACGCACTATAATCAAAGCCATAAGACATAACATAGCCATTTATGCCATGCACACCAATTTAGACAATGTGTTGAAGAATGGTGTCAATACAAAAATTGCAGAAAAACTTGAACTGAGCCATCTTAAAATCATACAACCAAAAATTGACACAATTTGTAAATTAGTTGTTTACACCCCAAAACATAAAATCGAAGACATTAAAAATGCCCTTTTTGAAAATGGGGCTGGCCAATTGGGCAATTATTCTGAATGTAGCTTTGAATCTACTGGTACTGGCAGTTTTAAACCTGGAGAACAAGCCAAACCGCATGTTGGAAACATTGGCATTAGAGAAGAAATTGAAGAGGTTAAAATAGAAGTACTGGTGCCTAACTATTTATTAAACAAAGTATTGAATGGCGTTAAAGCTGTGCACCCTTATGAAGAAATGGCCTATGATATTGTTCCAATTACTAATCAGAATCAAACCATTGGCGCGGGTATTTATGGTGAATTGGCAAAACCACTAGAGAGTAATCAGTTTCTACAATTTGTAAAAGAAAAAATGAACTTACCGCTAATCCGCCATACAGCTTATGATAGGGAAATAAGGACTGTGGCCATTTGCGGCGGTTCCGGGAGCTTTCTTATTCAAAACATTAAAAATATTAAAGCCGATGCTTACATTACTGCTGACATCAAATACCATGAATTTTTTGATGTTGAGAATCAATATATGCTATGTGACATAGGCCATTATGAGTCTGAAATTTACACTTTAGAGATTTTTTACAAGGAAATTAAAGAAAAATTCCCTACTTTTGCGGTCATTTTTTGCAAAGAAAATACAAATCCAATTCAATATTTTAAATAAACCATGGTAGATATATCAATAGAAAAAAAGCTGAAGGCCCTTTGGGAATTACAAGAAATCGATTCTAAAATTGACCAGTTAAACTTGTTAAAGGGTGAGTTACCAATGGAAGTTGACGATTTAGAGGATGAAATTGCAGGTTTAGAAACCCGATTAGAAAACATGCAAGGCGAAATCAAAAATTACGAAGGTGAGATTGCGGCTTACAAAGCTAAAATTAAACAATTCGAAGAACTTGAAAAAAAGTACAAGGTTCAATTGGGCGCAGTAAAAAACAACAGAGAGTTTGAAGCTTTAAACAAAGAACTTGAAATTGCTGGTCTTGAAATACTTGCTGCTGAAAAAAGAATCAAAGAAACCCATTTCCACATTGATGCTAAAAAAGTTGGTTTAGATGCGGTTAAAGAAGACATTAACAGTCATAAAAAAGACCTTGATTACAAAAAGAAAGAACTAAAAACAATTGTTGGTGATACCGAGGTTGAAGAGAAAGAATTAGGCAAAGAGCGCGTTGGACTTGAAAAACAAGTAACTGAAAGATTAATTAAAGCCTATATCAGAATACGCAAAAATGTAAAGAATGGCATTGCAGTAGCTCCAATTATGAGAGGTAGCTGCGGCGGTTGTTTTTCTAAAATACCACCACAAAGACAGAGTGATATCAAACAACACTTTAAAATTATTGATTGCGAACATTGCGGAAGAATTTTAGTTGACAATGCTGTAACTGGTATTGTTAGTGAAATTATTGTGGAAGAGGAAAAGCCTAAACGCAGAGTTAGAACATTGAAAGCAACTAAATAAAAGCTTCCAATGCTTTTAAAAGCTATATTTAAAAAGAACATCCTAATGGGTGTTCTTTTTTTTATGCTCAGTTTTTCGTTAACGGGTAAGGCCTACTTTAAAATGACCGAAACATGTTTAAAGGCCCAAGTACTCATTTACGAATTGCGAATAACAGAGGCCAAAAGTCTTTTACTTTTAGAAAAAAATAGTTCGCCCGACAATAAGGCTATCGTTTGGCTGCAGGAATATTGTTTATACATTGATTTATTTATTTCGGAAAATGAAGTTGATTATAAAAAGATGCAACCCGAATGGAAAGCGTTAATTAAAGAATTGGAATCTCAACCATTTGATGACGCTTGGTATCGATTTATACTTTCGGATATGTACTTACATAGGGCTGCCATGAGGCTTAAAATGAATGAAAATTTTGCCGGTGGAAGCGACATCAAGTCTGCTAATAATCTTTTAAAAGAGAATGAGAAAATTTACCCAAGTTTTCTTCCCGACAATAAAAATCTTGGTCTGATCAAAGCATTATTTAGTGTTATTCCTAAAAATTATACCTGGCTAGGTAATTTACTGGGCTTTGAAGGGAATTTAGAAGATGGTTTAAACAAAATTGAAATCTACTTAAAATCCGACCTGAAAGGGAAAGAACACCAATGGTTAAAAACTGAAAGTGCATTTATATATGCGTTACTCCAGCATAATTTTCAAAAAAAATCTAAAGAGGCATGGCTAACCATCGCCCCTTTTACTGAAAATTATAAAAATTACATTTTACTAAATTACATGCGGGCAACTATTGCAGGTTATGCTGGTAAAAACGAAGAACAAATAAACATTTTGAACGCGAAGCCAAGTCACAAATCGGCTTTACCCTTTTATTATATGGAATATATGTTGGGAGTAGCAAAAATGCGCAAGCTAGATCCAGATGCAGCAATACATCTAAAACTTTTTACTATCAAGTTCAAAGGTAAAAACTACATCAAATCTGCTTATCGCTATTTAGCCTGGACACAAATAATGGCAGGCAATACCAATTCTGCGACCACCTATTACTCGCTTTGCACAAAGCATGGCCAAATATACCAAGAAGAAGACAAGCAGGCCATGAACGAAGCTATTGACCCTATGAGATGGTCTAAAGAATTGATAGAAGCCCGACTACTTTTTGATGGACACTATTACAAGGCTGCTTTAAATAAGCTCGATCAAATAAAGGTAGACCAAATCAGTCAAACAAAATTCTTACTCGAACTGAATTATAGGAAGGCAAGGGTTTATCAAGAAATGAATGATTATGCCAATTCACTCGTCTTATTCGAAAAGGTTATTTCACTAGGTCGTCAAGAAAAATATTATTATGCAGCCTATTCCGCATTGCAAATGGGTGCAATATACGAAACGCTCAAAAACAATGTTTCAGCCAAATTGTATTACAACAAAGCGATTCACGACTTTCCCAAAAACGAAGAATATGTTAATAGCATTGAACAAAAGGCCAAAAGTGGGCTTAAGCGGGTTTCTAAATAATTGAACTTTACCAAAGTTTTGTTTAATTGTTAATTAAAAGAATTTGAGGAAAAATAGTATTTAATACTAAACCTGAGGCACCTATACTCTACTAAACGCTGATTTACAACATATTAAATATTTTTTGATTATTTAGGATAATGTAAAAATTTGAACCCATTCAGATTTTGATTTTCATACTTTTTAAATCAAAATACCATTTTAATATACAGTTTTAGAATTTCAGGCAAAAATTAATTAGCTGAAAATCTGTTTTTTACAGAATAATTAAAAGTTTTAGAATTCGTTGAGAAATCTTTTGTATACTCGAGTATAAGTTATTGAAATAAATAGGATTATATACTTATTGAGATAAAAAACTTATAAAAAAACATGAAAAATTAACAGAGTACCTCAACTAAAACACACAAAAACTAACCTAACTATGAAACACAACTTTTACGCATTAAACAAAATTTGCATTGGAATCAATGTAGATTTCCAGACCAGGATTAAAATGCTACTGGTCATGCTCTTCTGCTCAGTTGCTTTTATAACAAAAGCACAACATCAAGAGGACACCACTATAGTATTGCCAAGCAATGCCTTCACAATAGGGTTTGTTCATACCCCCGACAGTTTGTTAAAGTTCGAAATTGTTAACAACCAACTTGAAGCAATAACTCCATTTTTCATTGAAATATATGTAAAGGGGTATTCTTTAAACGCAGAATCAATTACCCAATCGCTAAACAATGCGGCGGTTCCAAATAACATTGAAAAAGTATTTGGTCCTCAATTCGTTGGCTTTGGTTTAGACTACCTGCCACCTTTAGGCAACTATAAAACTTCATTTTATTCGGAAAACAAAACGAATGAAGCATCCACTGTTGTCATAAGAATTTCAGGTACAATTAACGGTCAACACGTTATTTGGTCTCATTCATATAATAACTAGTATTCACCTTAATCATTTAATTATGAGAACTAGCGTGAAAATCGTTTTGGTCATGGTATTATTGACCTTAACTAAATCTGACAATTTATTTGCTCAGTGTGCTTCCAACATGGGATTTGATAATGGTGTGTTCAGTCCTTGGAGTACTTCAACAGATAGTAATTTTATTACCCCAGGCAGCAGACGCTATTACAAACCTGGCAAAAGTCCAATAATAGCAAGCTATGGCAGCACTGATAGGTGGTTAGGAACTATCAGCAAACCAGATGCTTCTTGCGGCAGCTATTTAACTAGAGTTGGTAATCCAGGTCTTCTAGCAACTGCAGATACTGTCTACCGCACTTACGTGATAGATAGTTTATCAGACAAGCTTACCATTTATAGTCGCGGTGTATCCGAAATTGCTCACAATTACTGGGGCTTAGCTACCATTGAAGCACCGGGTTTCGGATATGAAGTGTATGTTAATGGTAAAAAATTAGATTGTTTAAAAGGTGCATTCTTTTGTGGCAATGCCGACCTACCTTATGTTTGGAATGTTGGTAATTTTAAAGATACTGCCAGCGTCCGTAAATCTGTTGGTTGGGCAAAAGAGGTTTTGAATTTTGCTTGTTTTGTTGGCGATACGGTTGAAGTAAGATTATTTACCAGAGATTGTATTAAATTAGGCCACTACGCATACGCTTACTTTGATGTAGTTTGTGGCGACACCACTAAACCTGCATTAAGTAAAATAATGGTAAATGATGTAATTGATACAGACAAATTAAATTTGTACTGCACCACTTCAACCACTTTATATTTAAAACCTAATACCGTTATTTGTCCTGTCGTTCGTTCCAATGTCAATTGGTCACCATCTTCATTGGTCATCGGTTCAACTATACTAGATAGCGCTAAAATCAGCATGCCAGACTCAGGCTGGGTATATGCAGAAGCTGATTTTTCAAACTTCTGTACAACTGTGCACATAAGAGATTCTATTTACATTAAAGTGCTAAATGCCGATCCACATGACAATATCCCTAAAATGCCCCGTAATTATTGCGATTGCTATAGCGATACATTAGATTTTGGAACTACCCAAGTTACAACTGTAAAAGACCAAAATGGCAATTCAATGTCATTGAGCAATGGCCTTTTAATATTGAAGCCTTGTGACAACTTTTTTGAAGAATCCTTTTGGAAACAACCTTCGGTTAGAACCAAACTCAACAAGAGTCAAATTGGCACTACTGGCTGGGTAACTGGCAATAGTGATGGAGCAATAGGCCAAGATTCAATTCTTGCCACAGGAATAGTTAGGTATAACATTGACTACAAATCTACCAAAAAATTCTTTGTAGGTATCAATGATAAAAATGTTAGCAATAATAATGACATGTCACATTCCATCTATTACAATGGTGGGTCAATTGATGTTTACTACAAGGGAGTGATACAGGCGAGTCTTGGCAGCTATGCCCTCAATGTTACTATTGATTTTAAAACACTAAGTAATAACAGAGTTGAAGTTTGGATAAATGGAGTCAAAAAGCATACCTATTCAAACTCACAGAAAGCTGTATTTCCTGTATTCCCAGATTTTGCAGCACAATGTAATGATACGGCCATAATTAATAAAACTTCAGTCTTCGGGCCAACCAAAAACATTAAAGACTTTACCCGATTAATGGTACCCACCACATTTAAATATTTTATACAATATAAAGACCGATGCGGCTTAACAACGAAAGACACCATTAAAGTCATTCCAGGTTTCGCTTCAACCCTCCATGTGCCAAATAACAATATTTGTGGATTGACCCCAGTTTCTATTAACGTAACCTCTCCCTATATTATGGATGACTTATATTCAAGTACAGACGGTGATGGTTCAACGAATGCTAATTTGCCAACGGTAAGCTATACTCCAGTTGCCAGTGATTTTGGTATACCAGTAACACTCTATATAACCTCATCATCTGGACGATGCAACAATCCTGATACAGCAGTGCTTAACTTCAATCAAATCCCTACTAGTAATGCGGGACCAGATGTTTCATCACCACCCGCTACTTTTGTTGTAGGAGGAGCCCCTTCTGGAGCATGCTCAACTTGTTCTAGCATTAAGTATGCCTGGACTTCCAAAGTCTCTTTGAATGATTCAACCATTGCCAATCCAACTTCGACTAAAAGTTTGCTAAATAGCAGCTTCCTAGTTTTAAAGGTCAACGATCCTATAACAGGCTGTTTTAGCAAAGACACCATGCATATTTTAATGCCATTGCCACTCCACGATTTGCTATTAGAATCCAATTGCACAAAAGAAGGCATGATTAATTTCAAATGGAGCTTAACACCTACCGAAGATAATTTTTCATACGGTATTGAATACTCTAATAACAATGGTGAAACCTGGCTTTCACTTGGAAATATCAAGGCAGATTTGAATAGCTTAGGTGTTGGCCGTCAGGAATACGAATTAACGATTGACAAATCGACTGAAACAAATGTTTTGTATCGCTTTTACTCGGCTAACTTTGACAATTCCAAGCGAACTATTGTACCAATTGATGTCGATTGTATTGACAGGACCACTTATAAAGTATTCCCGAATCCTTTTACTGGCACCTTATCTGTTGACATAAATTCTACAACTACTAGCAATAAAAATGTCACAATTCAAATATTCAATGAATATGGTCAATCTGTTTATACCACTAATAAAGTTAATAATTCCGACTATACAACTGCTCAGTTTTACCTAGAAGGAACCGAGTTTCTGAGTCAGGGTATATACTTTTTACAAGTAACTAACAACCAAAATATTGTTTATAAGACCAAGATAACAAAGATGGATTAAAGGATTCTGTGGTATATAAATTAAAAAAAAGATGAACTAAAACGTACCCTGAACCAGAGATTTTTTCTATCGAGATTGCATGGTTGAGGGAGGAGAGAAAGAGGATTTAAAACCTACCCTGAACCAGAGATTTTTTCTATGCTAGAAAAAATCACGGTTCAGGGTAACCAATCCTAAATTTCTTTGACAAGAAATTAAGGATTGGTAAAGATAAAACTAGAACTAAAAAGGGATGGGGGTGACATCATTAGATCATTCCTTTCCTTTTTTTTTATTTACAAGCTTTTCAGTTATTTTGGCACTTAATAAACACAACGGAATACCCCCACCAGGATGAACACTTCCTCCACAGAAATAAAGTTGCTCAATGGTTGATGAATAGTTGGGGTGCCTAAAAAAAGCAGCCATTTTATCGTTACTACTGGTGCCGTATAATGCCCCTTTATGACTCGATGTTTTTAATTCTATTGAGCGAGGATCTAAAACCTTTTCGTATACTAAATAAGCTTTTAAATCAACCTTTAAAAGGCGGTTTACTTTTTCTATAATATTTTCTTTTGCTTTTGCAATTAATGCATCCCAATCTTGCCCAGTGTTCGCAGGCACATTGATCATCACAAACCAATTCTCGGCTCCAGAAGGGGCATCACTTGGCTTTAATTTTGAGGTTATATTAATGTAGATTGTTGGATCATTGTCAACCGTTGCATCGTTGAAAATAGCATCAAACTCTTTTTTATAATCAGCAGAAAACAAAATATTATGAAGCCCTAATTGTTTAAATTCCTTTTGAACGCCCCAATAGAAAACCAAAGCACTGCTAGACGACTCCTGATTCTTTACCCTTTCTGGCATTTTTATTTGAGGCAATAATTTTTTATACGCTGGATAAATATCCATGTTACAAATCACTAAATCCGATTTAATAATATGCCCATTAATTTTAACACCTGTTACACGAGCATTCTCCGTTAGTATTTGTTCCACCTTTTGATTGTAATGAAATTGCACACTATGTCGTTCACCTAATTCAACCAAACTATTTGTAATGCTTACCATCCCCTTGTTTGGAAAAAATACGCCAATGCCATATTCAAGGTGAGGAATTATATTGAGGGTAGCAGGCGCCATATAAGGATTACTGCCATTGTAGGTCGCAAATCGATTGAAAAATTGAATGGTCTTTGCATTTTTAAATCGCTTAGAATTTACCTCATGCATGGTTGAGAATAAATTTAGTCGCCACAGATTGAAGATACCTTTTAGCCCCTTTTTGTTGATATAAGTCTTCAACTTGTGAAGTGAATTTTGCAAGAATATTGGCAACGTAATTTCATACAAAAAGGCAGATTTTTTGAAATAATCCAAAACAGATTTTTTCTCCTCCCCTAACTTGGCTGCAATTACATCTGCAAAGGCATCAATATTGGTAGGACTTACGAAATTCGTTCCATCTTCATAAAAGTAATGGCAACCAATGTCTAACTTTTTATATGCAAAATGAGATTTTACATCTTCATTAAATAAGGTGAATAATTCTTCGACCAATTGTGGCATTGTAAACAATGAAGGACCGGCATCAAAACGGAAGCCTGCTGCCTCGAAATCGCTAAGTTTGCCTCCTGGATATGAATTTGCTTCATACACCTCTACTTCATAGCCTTTTGCTCTTAAACGAATAGCCGAAGCTATACCTGCTATACCTGCACCAATTACAATAACTTTAGACATAATTAACCTTACAAAACTATTGAAAAAAATGAGCGATTTGAGATATACTTTTAATATTCGACCATCAAATGAATCTATAATACACTCAAAATAATTTTATTTGTGTTATGGAGCATTAATGATAACAAGGGTTCAGAGAATATCAAATGGGTTGTTATTAAATTGTGTTTTGCCAATCGACTGAACAAGTTTACTTTTGCACTTTAATGAGTACAACACAAGCGGTTCTGCTTTTAAAAGACGGCACGCATTTTACTGGCACAGCAATAGGCAAGATAGGCACTACAACTGGCGAAATTTGTTTTAATACCGGAATGACCGGTTATCAAGAAGTTTTCACAGACCCCTCCTATTTCGGACAAATATTAGTTCAAACCAATGTTCACATAGGTAATTATGGCACAAATCTCACGGAGGTTGAATCAAATGGCATAAAAATTTCTGGATTGGTATGCAGCACATTCGCACACCACCAATCGCGCAAAATGGCTACAGCTTCCATTGATGATTATTTCGTAAACAACCAAGTGGTTGGGATTCAAAATATTGATACCCGCCAACTGGTGAGACATGTTAGAAACGCTGGCGCTATGAACGGCATTATTAGCAGCGAAATTACTGACCTAGCTCAACTTAAAATAATTTTAGATGCTGCACCTGAAATGGATGGGTTGGAATTATCCACTCAGGTAACCACAAAAGAATTTTATACCACAGGGTCTGATTTAAGTGAATATAAAGTAGCAATGCTTGACTTTGGCGTTAAAAAAACCATGTTAAAATGTTTGAATGACCGCAATGCATTGTGTGGCGTTTTCAATGCGCATACTAGTGCAAAACAAATTATGGACTGGAAGCCAAACGGTGTGTTAATTTCAAATGGACCAGGTGATCCTTCGGCCATGCAATATGCCGTAGATGCAGTTAAAGAATTATTGGATAATAATGTTCCAATGTTTGGTATCTGTCTGGGTAATCAACTTATCGGAAGAGCCAATGGTATGGAAACTTTTAAAATGCACAATGGGCACAGAGGATTGAACCACCCTGTTAAAAATTTATTGACTGGCCATTGCGAAATTACTACACAAAACCACGGCTTCGCTTTAAAGAATGAACCGAACGATAAAATTGAAATTACCCACATCAATTTGAATGATGAGACCATTGAAGGTATCAGAGTAAAAGGCAAGAAAGCTTTTTGTGTTCAATACCACCCTGAGTCATCACCGGGACCGCACGACTCTCGCTATTTATTCGATGATTTCTTCAATTCTATGAAGGCATAACACAATAACCAATAACTTAATAACAAATAACAAAACATGAGTTTAATAGCTGATTTAAAGGCCAGACAAATTCTCGATTCAAGAGGCAATCCTACTGTAGAGGTAGATGTATTAACTGAAAATGGATTTCTAGGAAGAGCGGCAGTTCCAAGTGGTGCTAGTACTGGTATTCACGAAGCAGCTGAATTGAGAGACAATGATAAAAGTATTTACATGGGCAAAGGTGTTTTAAAAGCTGTAGCCAATGTAAATGAAATTATATTGCCAGAGTTAATCGGTTGTGATGTATTTGAACAAAACATGATCGACCGTTTAATGATCGATTTAGATGGCACACCTAACAAATCTAATTTAGGGGCAAACGCAATTTTAGCGGTTTCCTTGGCAATTGCTAAAGCAGCAGCGCAAGAAAGCGGACAGAGTTTATACCGTTATTTAGGTGGTGTGAATGCCAATACATTGCCATTGCCGATGATGAATATTTTGAATGGTGGTGCACATGCCGATAATGCCATCGACTTTCAAGAATTCATGGTAATACCTGCCAAAGCCGACACGTTCAGTGAATCATTGCGCATGGGTGTTCAAATATTTCATGAATTAAAAGCCGTATTAAAAAGCAAAGGCTATAGCACAAACGTTGGCGATGAAGGTGGTTTTGCTCCTAATATCCAATCGAATGAGGAGGCCATAGAAACAGTATTAATGGCCATAGAAAAAGCAGGCTTCAAACCAGGCGAAGATGTATACATTGCCATGGATGCTGCAGTGAGTGAATTATGGGATGCTGAAAAAGGATTGTATGTTTTCAAAAAATCTGATAAGCGCCAATTGACAGGTGACGAGATGGTAGACTATTGGAAAACATGGACCAATAAATACCCTATTATTTCTATTGAAGATGGCTGTGCTGAAGATGATTGGGCAAGTTGGAAAAAATTGACCCAAGCCATTGGAGATAAAGTACAATTGGTAGGGGATGATTTATTTGTAACTAATGTTAACCGTTTACAGCGCGGTATTACCGAAGGCATAGGCAATAGTATATTAGTTAAAGTGAATCAAATTGGTTCATTAACTGAAACGATAGATGCTATTAATTTAGCGACTCGCAATGGCTATACAAATATAATCAGTCACCGCAGTGGCGAGACCGAAGATAGCACGATTGCAGATATTGCAGTAGCCATGAACAGCGGTCAAATTAAAACCGGCTCTGCTTCACGTTCAGATAGAATGGCTAAATACAATCAGTTATTGAGGATAGAAGAAGAATTGGGTGCCAATGCACAATTCAACGGGCGCACTTTCAAATACATTAAATAGGTCGGTAAATATATACTGAAAAGGCGCAATTGTATTGCGCCTTTTTTTGTGCCAGATTTAAATAATAAATGGCAAAGCATCAGCCTAAGGCAGATGGGGAATTAGCCGCAGATTCAAAGATTGAATGCAAGAAAAAAATACCACAAATTAAAATTAAAACATACCGATTGGTATGTTTTCGGGACCTACCCATTCGGGTTGATTAATTAGCCACAGATTCACAGATTATAATTAATTCTAACTGGACACATTAAGTAGTTGTATCCCCAACCCTGAAAGGGTTGAAAATGAATAGCCACCGATGCAATCGGTGGTAATGAATGTATTAATGTTTCCCAACCCTGAAGTGGGTTGAATATATTGTTTGGCAAAGCAACAGCCTCCGGCTGATGGGGAATTAGCCGCAGATTCGCAGATTGAATGCAAGGAAAAAAAATACCACAGATTAAAATTAAAACAGATCGATTGGTATGTTTTCGGGACCTACCCATTAGAGTTGATTAATTAGCCACAGATTCCTTTAGACTTGTAGTTGTATATTTACAATATTAATTCCAAAG
>JAQSCZ010000055.1 GCA_029945665.1 bacterium
ATTTGGTGCAATTTACAATATTACGTATACTTGTGCAAGCTTTCTGACAGTCATACTAAATAATTATTGGTCTATAACAGTAATTTCTTCTAGTATATTTTTCTCGAGAAATGAAGTGTTTTAAGTAAGTTATTGTTGAACTATTTAGAAATCCCGGAGGGATTTAATTTGAATAACAAAATACAACCAAGTATGAACAACCACGAAGTGGTTGAATGCTGTTTGTTAAACTAAATTTATAGAAGATATTTTTCATCGAATTCAATTCCATGTTCATTTAGCAAGTCAATATATTCTTCATTAAATGTTTTGATGTGATGGTGTACTTCTTGATTTTTCACATATTCAATCAATCTATCCTTATCTTTAAGTGAATAAGTAAAAGCGCCATAGCCATTTTGCCAACCATTAAAATTTTGAAATAATTTCTCCCTTTTTATAAAATCAGTGCTTGACATTTTAATATCTTTCACAAATGTAGATATTGCTATGGTTGGATGAATATGGGTTATGATATGAATGTGATCCTCTATCCCATTGATTCTATAAAGGTGACAATTTTTATTTTTTATAACACCAGTTATATAATTATACAGTTCTTGCCTTTTAAGTTTAGTTAAACTTCTCTCTTTGTTTTTAGTTGAAAAAACAATTTGATAAATGAGTTGTGTATATGTAGTCATAGTTTTATAACAAAGAAAAGAAAAAAAATGCAATAATAAATCAAAATCCTGCTCGCAAATCATCGATATATATCTACCGATTATATTGTCATATTGTAGACACTTATACTACAATTAAATACTCGCTTAAAACAGCATTCAACCCTTTCAGGGTTGGGGTACCTCGTTACTTCATTTGCATCGGTTGCACCGATGTTATTCAGATTGAAGCCCTTCAGGCTTCCATCCACTGAATTATCCGTTGCTCAAAATTCAACAATCCTAAAGGAATTGATTCGGCATAAAAAAATCCCGCAAATTTTAATTGAGGTGTAAAAAAACATACTGGGTGGTATGTTTTTTTTTGTTTAAATAATTATTGGTCTATAACAGTAATTTATTCTAGTACATTTTTCTTGAGAAATGAAGTGTTTTAAGTAAGTTATTGTTGAACTATTTAGAAATCCCGGAGGGATTTAATTTGAATAACAAAATACAACCAAGTATGAACAACCACGAAGTGGTTGAATGCTGTTTGTTAAACTAAATTTATAGAAGATATTTTTCATCGAATTCAATTCCATGTTCATTTAGCAAGTCAATATATTCTTCATTAAATGTTTTGATAGTGAAAACACAAAAAACTATAGCAACAAACACAACCAGAATATGGTTGAATTTTGTCAATTATCCAAATCTCTTCAGGCTTCCATCCACTGAATTATCCGTTGAGCAAAATTCAACAATCCTGAAGGAATTGAAAGTGAAAACACAAAAAACTATAGCAACAAACATAACCAGAATAGGGTTGAATATTGTCAATTAACCAAATCTCTTCAAGCTTCCATCCACTGAATTATCTGTTGCTCAAAATTCAACAATTCTGAAGGAATTAAATTAGTGCATAAAAAAATCCCGCAAATTTTAATTGCGGGACTTTCATAATCTATCTTATCGTAAAGGTTTATTTCAAAGCTTTAGCATCTGCTAAAATCTTCTCGCCAATTTTTACATAATCATCATTCTTTCCTTCTTTCGCTATGGCAATTACTTTTTCGGCAGTTGCAGTAGCAGCCGCTTTGTCGGCCAATTTCACTTCAATTTTACCTTTTAATGCCATTACCCAGTATGCTTTCGGATTTTGCTCAATCGCTTTGTTCACCCAATCCAATGCAACTTTTAGGTCTTTGCCATTCTCGAAGTAATAAGAGGCAGCAGCATAATACGGACGGTTGTCTGTATTAACAGTTGCATCAATGGTCTTCATAATTGCAGAATCAATATCTGCAACAATATTCATGTTCACACGGGTTTTTTCCCAAGTAAATTCAACACTAGAAGTTGTTGGGGTAATATTCGCCACATTGATCGTAAAGGTTTCAACTTTTTCTGTTACTGCAGTTGATTTAACAACGATGCGCAAAACCTCATTCTCTTTTTTGTAGTCGGCTACATTGCCACCTAATTTTAAATCTTTATACAACATGATTTCCCAATTGTCTTTGTTTGGAATGCTGTACACAGCATAAGTACCAGCGGCAACTTTATTGCCTTCAATTTTCACATCTTCGCCAAATGTAATTTTAGTAGCACCATTGGCTCCCGTTCTCCATATTTTACCAAAAGGCACAACATCGCCAAATACAACACGTCCTTTAGCACTTGGACGGGAATACTCGATGGTAATGTCCGACAAAGCAAAGGCTTGCTTTAAAGTTTGTAACGGACTAGGAGCAGGTGTCTTTAATGATTGAGCACCAGCTGAGAAAATGCTAATAGCAACTAGCGCTATTGCAAGTGTCATTTTATTTATTTTTTGTATCATATTTTTTTGAATTTTTGAGACTGCAAAGGTAATTTTTTAAATTCATTATTTTACTGGTATAAGGATTTTATATATGCGTATAAGTTGAGGCAATAGGCAGGAGGCAATCGCTAGTAAGGAGGCAGTTTCAAGGTCTTTTAATCTTTTTTTTAATGATGGATTTAATCTGTGAATCTGTGGCAATAAAAGTGTGTAGTAAAATAATACTGATTTATTTTTGATTTCCCAATAAATGCAATGAAATTGCAACTTTTTTAAATTTAAAAACATTTTTAAGTAATGCAAGTAGATAAAAATAAAGTGGTGTCATTAACCTACACCTTAACCCTTCAGAATGGCGAAGTAGCAGATACTGCAACAGAACAATCTCCATTTGTTTTTATTCATGGCATCGGTCAAACCTTGCCACATTTCGATACAAACCTTGCTGGTTTGAAAGCTGGTGATGATTTTAATTTCGATATTGAAGCAGAACATGCCTATGGTCTTTCAAGCGAAGAGTATAAAGTTACAGTGCCTCGCGAAGTATTTACTGGTCCTGATGTACCTGCCGATATTTTGAAAATTGGAAACATGGTACCTATGCAAGATAACCATGGCAACCCAATGAATGGTATCATCTTAGGATTTAATGATACTGAAGTGCAATTGGATTTTAACCATCCTTTGGCCGATCAGAAATTAAATTTCCAAGGTAAAATTATGGCCGTTCGTGAAGCCAGTACCGAAGAACAAGACCATGGCCATGTGCATGGCGAAGGCGGCCACCAGCACTAATTATTTACGACACCATTTCCTTTTTCAGTAGCCAAGCGTACCAATGCTGTGAACCATGAAAAGGGCAATACCTTGCGCATAATAATTAACAAAGGTCCTAATCCTCCAACAGGATAACGCAAGCGATAACTGCTGTCGTTGGCTGCTTGCCATACTTTTTTTGCTACAACGATTGGCCCTGGCGCTTGCTTATAATTTTCTAACATGCTGTGATGCGTGTTTGTGGCGTATGGGTCGTAAGCTGCAGATGAAACAAAGTCGATGGCCGTATCAAAGTCGGTTTTAATAGCGCCCGGTTCTATGTTTTTTATTTTGATATGGTGTGCACGTAATTCAAATTGTAAACTTTCCATAAAACCTTCGAGGGCCCATTTGGTGCTGTGGTACACACTGTACAACGGAAATGTTATTATCCCTCCCATGGAGGTGGTATTGATAATGGTACCTCCTTTTTTTTCTCTGAAATAGGGGAGTATCGCACGGGTTACATTCATCACTCCAAAAACATTGGTATCGAATTGTTGGCGAAGTTGTGCATCGCTCATGGCTTCAAAAGCACCAACCAATGCATACCCAGCGTTATTAAAGATTACATCGATGCCGCCAAAATGTGCAATGGTTTGATCGATAGCGGTGCTTATGCTTTCTGTTTGCATGACATCTAAAGGCCATACTTTTACATTGGTGTATTTTAATAAGTCGGCACCCTTAGCTGTTGTGCGCATTGTTGCGGCTACATTCCAACCTTGCTCAGCGAAATAAATGGCAGTCGCTTTGCCTATACCTGTAGAGGCCCCTGTAATAAATATTGTTTTGTTCATTTTTTGTATATTTGATTTTTGAATTGCAAAAGTAACCCTTAATTTTGTAACCATAAAGTATGAAGCATACTTTATACTTTAATATATTTTTTAACTAACAGAATATGAAGCTAATAAATCAATTGTCGAAAGAAACAGGTTTGCCAATCGCAACGATTCGTTTTTACGAAAAATCTGGCTTATTTAAAGGGCAAAAGAAAAAAGGTATTACGACCAACAATTATACCTATTACGATGATGAGGTGACCGAGAAGCTCGATTTAATAAGAGATGCTAAGTCGGTGGGGTTTACGCTTTCTGAAATCAAAGAGTTGATTGATGCTTGGTATAATAAGCGCATTTCTAAACCTAAAAAAATGGAAATTTTAGATGCTAAATTGGCACAAATTAATGATAAAATAAAAGAGTTAAATGCAGTAAAGAAACAAATCAATTACTTGAAGCGTGAAGTGGAAAAGTATGATTGTTAGTAACTACGGATTCATTCGATTGAATACGTTTTCTAAATCTGTCGAACTGGCCTTGGCCATCATATCACTCATGCCAAATGTAAGTTTGTTTTTGCCTTCCTTCAATTGTTCAAAAATGGAGGTAATGAACTCAGAAACGGGCGGGTAACTATCATGCAAACCCACACCTCCCAAATCTGTATTTAAAGCTGGGGGAATAATTTCGATTACTTCAATAGTATTGCCCAATGTCTTTTGAATAGAAGTTGTAAAGGAACGTATAAACGATTTGGTAGCGGAGTATACCGGTACTTTAGCCAGAGGTACATAGGATAGACCCGAAGATACATTCATGATAGTGGTTAATGTCTCGGCTTTTAAAAATAAACTGATTAGATGCAAGGGCGCTTCTATATTAATTGCTAATTCTTGTTTAGCTCTTTCGTAAAAATCAATATCGCTTACATCCATCCAGTTTTGAATACCAGCATTGTTAATAAGCACATTGGTATCAGGATGCTGTTCTTGAATCCAATGAAATAAATCAATTCGTCCGCTCTCATTCTCTATATCACACGCATGGATAATTAATTGTGGGTGTTTGGCTTTTGCCGCTTCTAATGTTTCATTTCTGCGTCCAATTATAATTACATCATTGCCTTCTTGCAAAAAACGCTCAGCCAAACCGAGGCCAATGCCAGTGCCGCCACCAGTGATTAAAATTTTATTGTTATTGAGTTGCATCTTATGATTGTATACTATCGGAACAAAGTGGAGTAGCGTATTGTTTGTGAATTTTTAATGAACTTTAAATCAAAAACACAATAATACTTTTGAAATTTAATTCCATGATGCTTTAAACAACACTTTTAATCCAGTGAATAGATTTACTAAAACAAAGTCTTCTGTCCATCCAACTCATCAGCAATCACCTTGGACTCATCCGTTGTTAATGGTGCTTCTTCTTTTACGGGTTCTTCAATTAACCAGGTGCCTATTTTATCGCTCAATAGTTTTGCCGATTTAAAGGTGTCGTAAGTAATTTTATTGCCCAAGGCTTTCCAACCTTTTACTTCTATAAAGTCGGCCAGTTTAATAATTTCAACTTTTTTCTCGCCTTTGGCCGTCACCGATTTTATTTCAACTTCAGGATTCTCGTGCGTACTTGCTAATATCAATTTACTACTTGGGCGCTCATTAATAAACAAGAATTTTTTGCCCGTTGTTGTGGTTTCTATTAAGAAACGCTTGGCGTAATAATTTCTTGAACTCACATCGTAATGGATACAATTAATGGGTTGTTTTTCATGAAACTTTTGTATCAAATGCATGTCGTGCTGCTCATAGCGATTGGTTAGTTCATTGTCAGTCAACTCATAACTGCCATCATTCAATATCAATAATATTTTATCCTCGCTGGTAAAATTACCTAAGAACTGTCCACGGCCATCCACATTCAATCTGCCAATGTCAGAATCAAACCAAATGTCTCTGCCTTTAAAGGTAGATTTGCCTTTTTCTTTTAACTCTATTTTGCGAATAGGGTGCTTGGTTAGGGTATTTCCTTTGGAGGTTCTGCCTTTAATTTCAAGACTGGTAAAATCATACTCCAAGTACTTAACCTTAGCGCTAGCCATATTGCTTAAGTGGATAGCAATTTTCTCAGCTTCACTGTTGTTATTGGCCGAAAAATAAATCATTTTACTGCCCGGTGTTTCTAAGGTTACATTGTATTCCTTGTCGCGAATGACACCAAGTACATTAAACCTTTTAACATAACTCGCGCCTGTTTTGCCATCGTAATAGGCTACATTGTATACCTTTCGCTCATCGTTTTTGCGATACACATCTACATAAAGCAGGTCTTTGCCCATGAATTGTTTTTCGGAAACCTTACTTACCAAATAGGTGCCATTTTTTCTGAATGCAATTACATCATCTATGTCCGAACAATCACAGATATACGTATCTTTTTTTAATCCGTATCCTACAAAACCTTCGGCATAATTCGCGTAAAGTTTTTCGTTGGCAACCGCTACAACGTTGGTTTCTATTTTATCAAATAATCTAATTTCTGTTTTCCGCTCGCGGCCCTTGCCATATTTCTTAATCAGATTTTTGAAATAATCAACAGCAAATTCAGTTAAGTTATTTAAGTGATTGTTTACTTCATCAATTTGATTTTCTAATCCTTTGATATATTCATCGGCCTTGAAAGCATCGAATTTAGAAATACGTTTAATTCTAATCTCGGGTAAACGGGCCACATCGTCCATTGTTACCGCACGTTTTAATAATTTCTTAAACGGTTTTAATTTCTTATCAATGGTGGTTAAAATCTCGTCCCATGTTTCACATTCTTCAATGGTTAAATAGATTTTATTTTCAATAAATATTTTTTCCAATGAACTGAAATGCCATTTATCCTCTAGGTGCCTTAACTCATTTTGCAATTCTGTTTTTAACAATAGAAGGGTGTTGTCTGTAGATGTTTTTAACATTTCATTTACACCAAGAAACAATGGTCTGTCTTCTACAATTACACACGAGTTAGGAGATATGCTGACTTCACAATCTGTAAAAGCATACAGTGCGTCAATGGTCATATCGGTACTAACGCCAGGGGCCAATTGTACTTCTACTTCTACATCGCGGGCAGTGTTATCGATTACCTTTTTTATTTTTATTTTGCCATTCTCGTTGGCTTTTAAAATACTGTCAATTAAACTCTCGGTAGTGGTACCAAAAGGTATTTCTTTAATCAATACTTTTTTACCATCTGCCGATTCAATTTTCGCCCTGCATCTAATTTTACCACCCCTTCTGCCTTCATTGTAATTGGTAAAATCAGCCATGCCACCGGTTGCAAAGTCGGGCAAAATATTCGGTCTTTTGCCTTTTAAAATATCAATACTTGCCTCGCACAATTCAATAAAATTGTGAGGCATAATTTTAGTTGCTAATCCAACCGCAATTCCTTCTACACCTTGTGCTAAAACCAAAGGGAATTTAACAGGAAGGGTAACCGGTTCACGTTTTCGACCATCATAACTTATTTGCCAAACTGTTGTCTCTTCGTTGAAAGTAACTTCTAAAGCAAATTTGGAAAGTCGCGCCTCAATATAACGTGGCGCAGCAGCACTGTCACCAGTTCTCATATCACCCCAGTTACCTTGGGTTTCTATCATTAACTCTTTCTGACCTAAATTTACAATGGCTTCGCCAATGGCAGCATCGCCATGCGGATGGTATTGCATCGCAGAACCGATGATATTCGCCACTTTATTAAAACGGCCATCATCCATCTCCTTCATTACATGCAGAATTCTGCGCTGTACTGGTTTTAAACCATCATATAAATTAGGAACTGCTCTTTCAAGAATTACATAACTGGCATATTCTAAAAACCAGTTTTCATAGAGCCCAGAAACAGGCAGAACGCCGTTTCCATCTCTGTGTCCATGGTGAATGATGCCTTCCTCGCCCTTCGTTTCTTTTATGTCTTCGTTGTTATCCAGGGGGTCTTTGTTCTCGTCAGCCATTCTACCAAAATTATACCACGAATGTAAGACTATACGATTTAAGGTTTTCCAAAAGTTATAAACCCCTTATGTTGACTGATTATTTAGCCTTGCCGATAGACAAAGGGCGAATTGCATAGCCCTTGTTTTTTAGCCAGTCTGCTGCAGGTAGGCCTGGATTTTGAATAAGAAATAAATAATTGTTAAGTGGTTGACAAGTGGAATCAATTCGCGTTACTTGATAATCATCCCAAAACACCAACATAAAACGCTTGCGTAAAAGCTTGCTTTCGGTTTCTAAGCGCCAGGTTCTGCGCTCATATTCAGGATTGAACGTTACAAATGAATCGTTGTTCCAAAGACATGGGCAGCCATAAGCAATTTTATCATCTCGATCGGCATTTACCAATAGATTAACATGGTTCTCCCGCATTTTATACTGAATACTTTCACATTTTATTTTTAGCGCCTCAACTTTCATGCATTGCACACCAGCGTCTATTTGCAATTGTTTCTGAACATAAGCATTTAAGGTGGTTGTTTTATAAATGGTATAACCCAATCCTAGTAGTGGAATAAGGAATAATAACCGAGGTTTTAAGCGTGGTGCTTGAACCGAGGAATCGTTATTGAGCCAAAGTAGCAAACTGTATATAATAGGAATACTTAAGTAAAAACGGGCATAAGGAAATAGGAAAGAATGACTGCCATCGGCACATTTTGAAAGGGCAACAGAGGCTAATAAGAAAATAAATATAAAACAGGTAAAAATGCCCAATGCTCTCTTTTTGTGCTTGAAAAAATAAACAATGAAGGCTGTAAAAATAAATACATTGATCAAAGCAAAGTCCCAAATGAAGGGCGATAACCCAGTCCAAAGGGCATCTAGTTCGCCTAATCTAGTTAGGTCGGAGAAGTGATAGTAAAGCGGGTCCTTGTGGTGCAAATTATGACTGGGATTTATATCATAAAAGTGATTCCATTGCCAATTCACTCCATAAGCCAAAGCCACACCAGTTAATAGTATACCGAAATGTATAATCCGTAAGTTGGATTTGTTTTTAAACCAGACGATAAATAAAATGCAGACACTTAAAAAAAGTGAATTCGGATTAAAGACAAAGGCCAATGCAAGTAACAAACTGATGCAAAAAGTTTTTAAATAATTAATGCGATTCAAAAGGGGCAAGGCCAATGAAGCTAAAAATAAGCCTTGAACAAACCCGCGGGGAATACCAGTCATTAAATCGTATTTTAAAGACAAGGTACATAGACCCAATAATACCAATACAGCACTCGCATACTGTTCTTTTTTATACAAACTGTATAATATAATAAGGAAAGGGAAAGTTGCAAAAAACAAGGTTACAATTGGCAATAGGATATGAGGAGGCAAACCAAGCCAATAGCCCGGAACAGCGGCCCATGCTTCCAAAGGGAAATTGTAATCTTGCCCATAAAAAAATGGTTCATGAATGATACCCTGGCTATAATCCTTCACCATGGTCCAATAAATTAGCTGGTCGTTGTCGAAGTATTTAAAATGAAACTGGGTGAGAATAAACAGTTTTTGAAATGCCAAACAGCATAGCAAAAACCAAAAGATCCACTTGTAGGGAGACGATTTTGTATAGATGAAATATGAATTCAATTGATTGAACGTTGACTGCTAATAATAAATTTAGAATGGATTATTTTAAACATCCATAGAGCACCATAGAAAGTTAAGCTGCTTCTTCCTCTTCTTCTTCATCCAGTTCCACCACTTTTTCTTCGGTGGTAATATCCTTTTCAATGTATAAGTTATCAATAATAAACTCTTGTCTTTCCGGGGTATTTTTACCCATGTAATATTTCAAAAGCTTTTCAATACTGGTTTCTTTGGTCAAGATAATTGGATCCAAACGCATGTTCTCACCAATAAAGGCTTCGAATTCACCGGGCGATATTTCACCAAGACCTTTAAATCGTGTAATTTCTGGTTTGTTTCCTAACTTAGCAATGGCGCGTTGGCGTTCTTCGTCACTATAGCAATAAATGGTTTCTTTCTTATTGCGCACTCGGAATAATGGGGTTTGTAAAATGTATACATGCCCATTCCGCACAAGGTCGGGAAAGAACTGCAGAAAGAATGTCAATAATAACAAGCGTATATGCATGCCATCCACATCGGCATCGGTAGCTACCACTACTTTATTGAATCTTAAATTATCTAAACCTTCTTCAATATCCAGCGCGTGTTGTAATAAATTAAACTCTTCGTTTTCGTATACTACTTTCTTTTTAAGTCCGTAGCAATTTAATGGTTTTCCTCTCAAACTAAATACTGCTTGAAGCTCTACATTTCTACTTTTTGTAATACTTCCACTGGCACTATCGCCCTCGGTAATAAAAATGGTGGTATCAAATTTTTCGTCCTTATCGTCTGTCAGGTGCAAGCGACAATCTCTTAGTTTTTTATTGTGTAGGTTTGCTTTTTTAGCGCGTTGCTGAGCTAATTTTCGCACACCAGCCATGTCCTTACGCTCGCGCTCATTTTGCAATATTTTTTTCAATAAAGCCTCTGCCGTAGCTGGATTTTTATGCAAGTAATTATCAAGTACCTTGAGCATGTTTTCACTCACAAACGATCGCATGCCCTGTCCACCTGGCGCAATTTCAGTACTCCCTAATTTGGTTTTCGTTTGCGATTCGAATACGGGCTCTTGCACCCTAACAGCAATGGCTGCTGTTATGGATGTTCTAACATCCGAGGCATCGAAATCTTTTTTATAGAATTCACGCAAGGTTTTTACTACGGCCTCTTTAAATGCTCCCAAATGCGTGCCGCCTTGTGTAGTATATTGTCCGTTTACAAATGAATAATATTCTTCACCATATTGATGTCCGTGTGTGATAGCCACTTCAAAATCTTCTTCTCGAAAATGCATGATCGGATAGAGAATATTTTCGACATCGGCTTTACGCTCTAGTAAATCCTTTAATCCATTTTTTGAAAGGTAATTTTGACCGTTGAAGTTAATGGTTAAGCCAGAGTTCAAAAAGGCGTAGTTCCATACTTGCTCGGTCAAAAATTCTGGAATGTAGCGGTAGTTTTTGAAAATGGTATTGTCCGGTTCAAAAATCATCAAAGTACCATCTTTGTCAGTCGAGGTCGTTTCTTTGTGGTCCTTGGTAATTTCACCTTTGCTAAATTCTACTTTTTTGGTTTTGCCATCTCTAAAAGATTGTACGGAGAAATAGGAGGAGAGGGCGTTAACGGCTTTGGTACCAACCCCATTCAACCCAACCGATTTTTGGAAAGCTCCTGAATCGTATTTACCACCAGTATTAATTTTGCTTACACAATCAATTACTTTGCCTAATGGAATACCTCTTCCATAATCGCGCACTATAACTTTATTATCAGAGATGGTAATATCAATGCGTTTGCCATGACCCATCATGTGCTCATCAATACTGTTATCCACAATTTCTTTTACCAAAACATAGATACCATCGTCGGCCGAGGCGCCATCGCCCAACTTTCCAATGTACATGCCGGGACGCATGCGTATATGCTCTTTCCAGTCTAACGACCGAATACTATCATCTGTATAACTAGTGTCTTGCAATGCCATAAACTCAAAAGGCGAAAGTACGGCAAGATTTAATGCTGTTATTTACAGTCTTAGTAAATTTATGAACATTTGTTTTTTATTATATTTAACTATACATTTACTTAATTTTAAACATAATATGAAAAATATAAAATTATTCGTAAGCTTATCCGTTATAGTACTTTTGGCTGCTTGCAAGAAAGAAACCACCATTAAGGAGGAATACAATCCGCCACAACCTAAGCTATTTGGCACTTGGCAACAAATAAATACAAATCCAAGTAACACAACCATTTCTTATTATATTTTCCCAAATTACGGTGCGAATTATGCCTACATACTAACCTTAGAATCTGATGGTTTTAAAAGTAAGCAAGGTTATGCTTATAAAGCCACCGAAAATCAGTTGAATATTTTTTATTACCTATACAATTATTCAGTTGCAAATGATACTCTAAAATTATATACTTCACCGGGTGTTTTTACAGCGCTTAAAAAAGTAGCCAGTCCTTCATTTACTCCTGCCAATTGGATGAATACCTACAGCACTTTAAAAACATTGGTTCCACCAAGGGCAATGAATTCATCTAGCTTGAAATCATTTGGGATAGAGGGCGACAATATTTATCCTTGTGGTTACAACGGTTCATCGTATAATGTCTATAAATTTAATACCGTTTCACAACAGTATACGGATAGTATCCCAGTTTAAACCCCGAGTTCTACTTTTTTCAAATCTCCAGTATTATATTATGGCTTGTATGGAAATAATTTTATTTACAAAACAACAGGTATTGCCTTGCCTTCCAGTGCGGTATCCAATAATACTCTAAATTACACCAACTCTATTTCTGCGAACCCAAGTTCAGGAGTTATTTATGCTAATTTAAGTGATGGTACGCTTTTTTCAGGCACCGAAGGGTCAACCTTCAATCAATTATTTGATTTCAATATCCATAATCTGTACAATGTTTTATATTATAAGAATGACGAGTTCTTAGCTTTAAAAAATAATACCATTGTGAGAGTTAAAATATCGCCTACCTATCAAATACTTTCAGTATATGAAAATAGTCCAATCTTTAGTATTTATGTTTTGTCCACTAATGGCGCTGATACATGGGTATATGGATATGATAACGAATTTAGTGATTACAGATTGGTTAAAATTAATTTGAATTAATTTAAAATTTATATCAAAAAAAACTCTGAACTTAGTTCAGAGTTTTTTTTTTGCCATATTTTCGTAGTCTTGAAAAATACGCACTGGCTTGCTTAAAAATTTAGTTAACTCTATCTCTAATTAAATCGAATAACTTTAGAAACTGTTCTCTGGAATTGATATTTGGACAAGCTTGTTCAAGGTTAATAAGTGCTTGGGTTTCATGCTGCTTTTTAAGTTGTAACAAATAGGTATCACTGCCTGTAATTTTGTAGAGATTACTTACTTCTTTAATTTTTAATTCATTGTCGTGAACCTTTTCCGTGAACCAATTTTGAAGTGTCTGTCTGTTATCATTGTCCAAATTTTGTAATGCGTGCAAATACAAAATGGTTTTTTTGTTTTCTAAAATGTCGCCACCTACCTGCTTGCCCAGTGCTTCGGTCGTTCCAAAGGTGTCAAGAAAATCATCTTGCAGTTGAAAAGCCATGCCTAAGTTTAGTCCATATTGATAAAATGCGTCTGCAACAACATTACTAGAATTGGCTGCCAAAGCACCAATTTGTAAGGCAACTGCAGGCAATACAGCTGTTTTGTATTTTATCATCTCTAAATATTCACTTTCTTTTATATTTGTTTTGTGTGGAAGGTCCATGTCCATTTGCTGGCCTTCGCATACCTGTGTGGCTGTATCGGTAAATATCTTTAGTATGATTTCTTTGTTGGGTATCTGAGCTCCCAAAATTAAGTCGTAACATTTGGTCAGTAAATTATCACCTGCCAGTATTGCTGTGGCATCGTTCCAACGTTTATGCAACGTTTGTTGCCCTCTTCTTAATTGGGCATGGTCCATAATATCATCATGTACCAAACTGAAATTATGAAAGGTCTCTATGGCCAGCGCTAGTTTAAATGCGTCTTCGGTCATAGCACCACTGATGCTTTCATAGGCCATTAATAATAATTTAGGCCGAATGCGTTTACCACCCAACTGCATAATATAATTCATGGGAACATATAGCGAGTCAGGGTTTCCTGTGAAAGGATGATTCAATAAATAGGATTCGAAACTATCGTCTTCTTTTAAATGAGCGGTCATTTTTTGTATTTCTTGTTGGTCGTTCGTTGGATACCAAGGCTAAATCAATTGTTCTGCTAATTTTATTCGAAGCAGTTACAACGACTTTTACCAAGTCACCCATTTTATATTGTTTAAAAAATCTTGAACCCATTATCACCATTAGGTGTGGGTCGTATGTGTAATGGTCGTCGGCTATTGTATTTAGTCTTATTAGGCCTTCGCATTTATATTCTTTTATTTCTACAAACATGCCCCAGTCTGTTAATCCTGTAATAACGCCTTCAAATTGCTGTCCTACTTTAGACTCCATCCATTCAGCTTGTTTGTATTTTATAGAAGCACGTTCTGCATCGCTCGCCAATTGCTCCATCTTCGAACTCTGTTTGCAAGCGGCATCTAGCTGACTGGTATTCCAATCGCAAATCTGCTCCATGCTTTGATTATTTAAGTAACCATATAACAACCGATGGGCTATAACATCAGGATAACGCCTTATCGGCGAAGTGAAATGGGTGTAGTATGGAAAGTCTAATCCAAAATGACTTGGTTTATTAGGGGTATACACAGCTTTCGCCATGCTGCGGATACACATGGTACGCACCACATCTTGCTCGGGTTTGCCTTCTACAGCGGCCGATATTTCGTTCATTGATTTGCGCAATGAACGCTCATCGTCAATATGTAAAGTATAACCAAATTTTGCAACAAAGCGTTTTAAGTCTTGCAGCTTGGTATCCGATGGCTCATCGTGTGTTCTGTAAATAAAAGGTTTTCGCGGTTTCATTTTATCAACAAACTCCGCCACCGATTTATTGGCAAGTAACATTAATTCTTCTATGAGTTTATTGGTATCTTGTCTCACCTTTAACTGCATCATAAGCGGTTTAAAGTTCTCGTCTAAAACAAACTTAAATTCATTGGATTCGAAATTTATAGCACCTTTGGCAAAGCGATTCTTAGCAAGAAATTTAGCGAAAGTATTTAAATGATTTAATTCATCATAATGCAATCCTTGCCCATCATCCAGTATTTTTTGAGCTTCTTCATAACTAAAACGTTTATCTGAATAAATGATGGTTTTAGCAAAGCGAATGTTTTTGATGCTAAATTGGGGCGTTACCTCAAATATAGCAGAAAATGTAAGGCGGTCTTGATGCGGCACCAAGGAACAAATGACATCAGACAATTTGAAAGGCAACATAGGTACCACTCTGTCAACTAAATACACAGAAGTTGCGCGTTTCAGGGCTTCCTGATCTAGGATACTGCCTGGTTTTAAATAATGACTGACGTCTGCTATATGAACGCCTACTTCAAAATTGCCATTAGGCAAGGTTTGATAGGAGATGGCATCGTCGAAATCCTTGGCTGTATCAGGATCGATTGTGAATGTTAAAATTTTCCGGTAATCCTCGCGACCTTCTATGTCTTTTGAAGTAATTGTTTCAGAAATTGTCTCAGAAAATTTTTGTACTTCAGGATCAAAAGCTTCTGGCAATCCAAATTCGGTAAGAATGGAGTGCATTTCTGTTTTGTGCTCACCTGGCTTACCAAGTAATTCAACCACACTTGCTTTAGGTAATTTGCTGTCATTTCTGAATTCTAAAATATGAAATGAAACTTTAAAACCATCCTTGAAAAAATCGAGCGGACGGGTGTAAAATGGCATTTGAAAACGGTTGTTGTCAGGTTCAATATACCACTGGTTGTTTTTGTGTTTAAGTACACCAGTATAGGTGCGTTCTGAGTGTCTAATTAGACGCAGCACATTGGCTTTAGGATTTTTATTGCCTTGCTTTACAATTTCTACTTCTACAAAATCGAAAGGCAATAATTTGATAGAGGAAAATTCAACTTGATAGTCCTCCTCTTGGTCTTCGACCCTAAGGAAAACACGGCCATTTTTTGAAATATCGATGGTGCCTTGCAATACTTTTGGCGCCATTAATTTGTAGAATTTAAATTGATCCCTTTTTTCTATACTGCCATTTTCGGATAGCTTATAAAGAATAGGGAGTAAACTTTCCGCATTTGGCGGTTGATTGTCTTCTTGAAGTTTAGAAAATATTTGTTTATGGTTCAGAATTTTTCCTTTGTTGTCGGTCAGAATTTGAATAATATTATTTTCAGTAAGTTCCGTAATTATTTTTTTACGACTCATTTAATTTTTTTTACAAAGATACATAAATTGAAATTCGCCCCGTATAGAATTGATAGAATATGTGAATTGGGAAATTCAGGGGAGTAAAAAGCCATTGTAATGACAATAGATAACCAACAATGGGTTCGTATTTTTGTTTTACAAAAATACGAAATGATTGATTATCTTAGGTTTAAAATAAGATTTGGTCTGTTTTGACCAATTAAATCGTCGACAAGTTCCGTTTAATGAATTTCTAGAGAACTAGAGCGCGACTCCTCATTCAGAATATTAAGGATAGAAGGGGTTGGATCCAATTTAATTAAATCCAAATCATTCAAAGTCTTTAAAGTCTCTTGGTAGAAACTTAGTAGCTCCTTGTTTTCTGCTACTGCTTTTATAAGGCCATTCACCTTCTCAGGTTCAAGCTCGTTATAAATGTAAAGAAGAATGTCATCTTGCGTAAAAGTCTGTTGCATATTTTATTGGGTATATAAGCTTATAACGATTAAGAATTTAGAATATTGTGTATCGTTGCAAAAATATATTTTATTTATTTTAAAATAGATGTCACATAAATGTAATATGTTGCGTCTATAGTGAAAAGAGGACTTATAATTTGAATGAAAAGGATCTTATAAAAAAGTGTTTAGATGGCGATAGTGTTGCTCAACGCTGTTTGTATGATCAATTTGGTCCGCAATTGATGGGATTGTGCATGCGCTATACTGGATTGCGCGAAGATGCCGAAGAGGTGTTTCATGACAGCTTAATGAAAGTATTTAAAAATCTCGATAAATTTCAGGGCGGTAGCAGTCTTAAAACATGGATTAATAGGATTGGCGTGAATACGGCATTGGATTTTTTGAGAAAAAGAAAAAATGCTTTATTGGTAGAACATATTTCTGATAGTTCATTGGATATTAAAGATACTGTAATTGAGCAGGAAATTTGTTTTGAAGCAGAAGTAGCCATGAAACTAATGCATAAAATGCCATTAAATCAACAAATTATTATCAATCTATTTGTAATAGATGAATTAAGTCATAAAGAAATAGCCGCACAGCTTAACATTAGCGAAGAGGCCTCACGGTCGCAATACAGCCGTGCAAAACGAACATTAACTGAATTAGTAAAAACTAAATTAAATACAAATGAACAGCAACGATAATCTTCAACGAGCGCTTAAAAAGGCTTTTGAGGATCATAAAGAGCCACTGCGTGAAGCCCAATGGGATAGGCTGAACGCAGAATTGGAAAAGGAACCAAGAAAGAAAAGATTTCTTCCGTGGTTTTTTATTAGCTTCGCCATACTTCTAATGGCGGTTGCCATTGGTTTTTGGTTTGGTAAAAACACCAATACAACCGCCTCCTCTCATGAAAATAATCAAACAGTGGTTGCCAAATCCCTAGCAACTACCGAAGATACCCTTTTACACAATGGCCAATTAAATACAACTAATCAATTTTCCGATTCTAATACCTTGTCTAATTCTAATACTAGCAACAATGCCCTTGCTAATAAAGCTTCTAGCCAAGCATCAACACCCAGTGTCTTGTTTGGAAATATTAAGCCTGAATCAGGAGCCGAAAAATCAGTTTCTTCTAATGGAAAGGACATAAAGAATAACAAACCCACAAAGGTCTCAACAGATATTTTAGGCGAAAGCGGAACTGATAATTTGAATACTGGCAATGCTGGCGGAACTAAACCAGCTGTCGAAAAAGTAAATGAAAAGGGTTCGGAAAAGGTAACAAGTGTTCAACCAGATAAAGGATCTAATACAATGGGCAGTAATGGCGATAATGCCAAGCCAAATACACAATTGGCAAATACTGCGAATGATTCGGACGCGAAAAATGGCGAGACAAAAATTGGAAGTCCAATTCATGAAAAGCCAAAGGTCAAAGTTAATATGATAGATACCAATGTGAATGCTGTATGGATTGCTAGCATTGATAGTGCAAATCAAACTAAGGAAGATAGTTTGAATAAAAAAGGAGGAAAAAAAGGTGGTAAAAATAATGGGGCCACCTCACAAATTTCCCGTTTTGCTGTTGGTTTTTCAACAGGATTCGGTAGTGCCGTTTTTAAAGTGAAAGGTTTTACCAATGCCTCCACCATTCACAAAGATGCTGAATATTTATTCAATCAAAGCAACGCCAATTCAAAAGCAAATCATGTGAATTTTAATTTCGAATGGTTCCCCTTTCAAAAATTTGGGCTCGGTTTTTCAAGTGGTTTTCAATACCGTTCCATTTCTCAAACAATCAATATGAATTATAAATTTAATGAGGTTCCGTTTCGAGACACCAATTCTAATATCATAGGTTATGTATTTATCCCAGACTCATCTAAACCGATGATATATCATTTGCAAAGTGTTAATAAGCTTAATTATATAAATATACCTTTGCGTTTAATGATGACCATTCCAATCAATGTAAAAAATGAGTTTTTGGTGTCTGCAGGTTTAAATCTAAGTTTCATGGCCAAAGCTAAAGGTCAAGATTTTTCTGTTAATACCACTGAATTTAGGTCCTTGAAGTCATTTTATCAAAACAAAGTAAACTTAGGTTGGACAATCGGAATGCAATACAGTTTTAATATCTTCCAAAAATGGTGGTTGGGAGCGGAAGCTCAATATCAACATAATCAATACAAATATTTTGTTGATTACGGAGTCATTAAGAGTAAAATAAAAATCACAAATTATAACATTTGTGTGAGGTATAAATTTTAAAAAGAAACAATGAATATGAGTAAAAATATACAATCAAAACTGTTAATTAAGCTACTTTTTATAGTGGCTTTTACTTTTTTTACAAGCCGAACAAATGCACAAAATTTCGTATCCGGTTTGAGCACTGGCTTTAGTGGAAAGTATGATTGCATGGGAATGGATTCTATAGGTAACTTATATGTCGTTACTGGCCGAAATACAAGCGATACTGTGTATTTTAAAAAATGGAATCCTGGTTCAAGATCGTGGAGTGTTTTTACGTTTTTGAAAGGCTTTGTGGTACTCGACTATAAAACAAGTTCATGTAGTTTTTTAAATGGTAAATTATATTACACTGGAATAGAAAATAACACCTTTAAAACAGTATTAATGGAATACAGTGGGACGTGGAAAAAGATTGCTACTTTTAGTTATCCCTATGTTTCATTTCCACTAATTACGATTAAATTTAAAAACAAATTGTATTTCTCGGGTTCTTTTGATAGCATTAACCGTGTTTATATGCCTTGCCTAGCCTCCTATGATGGCGACTCTTTTAGGTCACAGGGTTTTCCTCTAAGCTATGTGGGAAATGGTCTAAATAAACCTTCTATGCTTATAGTTGGCGATAGTTTGTATCTCACAATTAGAAATAAAATAATTCTACATTCGGGTAATTCAAATTGGCAGGTTTTATACACAAATCCTGCAGCAAACTGGATTAGTAATATTGAATTCAACAATAATCTTTTTTATTCGGCCTCGTCAAATCAAATTAAAATCCTTAAAAAAGACGGTACTAAAATAGATTCTTTTTTGGTGCCTAATGCCGAGCAAATAAATATGAAAACTTTTAAGAATAAACTGTATATCGCTAGTAAGAATTTTAATACTACTGTTCCAATTTATGTTATTAAAGATTTGAATTATTTGAAATTTATTTTTAATAACCAAATGATTGATACCAATAATGTCTCATTTATATCCAACGGAAATAATTTGTATTATTTTGCGAGCAATGGTGTTATGGTGAAGGGAGTGGATTACAAGGGTATTGTTAGGATTAACACTGATACCATTTCAACATTGGGTTATGATACAATTGTAGGCATGGTATATTGGGATAAGAATGGAAATAATATTAAAGATGGTAATGATGCAACACCCAAAAGTGGAGGTGTTCAAAATTTAACCGATAATTACCAAATTGAAATAAATACTTCGGATGGAATTTTTAGAGATATCGTATTTGATAATAGCAATTATGAATATAAAATGAACTTTGTAAGTTATGATTCTTGTGTGCAAACACAATTTTCTGGAACTGTAAAATCAAGCAACACCATTACTGGTAAAACAAAAGATACGATTCAATTTTTGAGTGGTCGCTCTTCCTATAAAAATATAAATTTGGTGCTTAAAAATTTAAGCAATTATCAAGCGAGAATTGCTGATACCATTCCATTGTTAATAGGTGTTAGAAGTGATGATTGTTATAGCGGAAATACCAATAATGGAACTGTATTTGTAACGCTCGATTCTAATACAATGTTGCAAAGTGCTGTTCCAAATTACACGAGTAAAAATGGCAATATTTATACATTTAGTAATTTAACATTCGATTATACCAAAGATAACCTTATTAAATTAAAGGTAATTTATCCTTTTTCTAAATATAGCCTAGGTAGCATCATTAAGCACCATGTTAGTTTAGGTGCCATAGCAAATGAGGATCCTGCAAATAACAGCGATAGTATTTTGCAAAGAATGGTTTATAGCTACGATCCCAATGCTAAATACTCAATACCAACAGGGAAAATAACAAAGGAACTAAAAGCCATTCGCTATTATATCGACTTTCAAAACGAAGGCAATGATGTTGCAAGAAAAGTAACGGTAATAGATACCCTCAATTTAAAAATGCCTATTTATGAATTCCACATGGTAACAGCGAGTCATCCTTATACTGTATCTATTACACCTGGCACCAGTGTTGTTAGTTGGGTGTTTGATAACATTAATCTAGAAGCAAAATCAAAAAACGAAAAAGCTAGTAAAGGTTATCTTGTGTTTGAAGCAAAAGTAAGAGGTGATTTAAGAGTGGGGGATAGTATCACTAATAAAGCCTCTATTTATTTTGACTATAATACGCCAATTGTTACCAACTATGCGGTTATACAGAGAGTTGATGAAGGAAAGGATACTAATAGTGGAGTGAATGGAATAGTGGCCAGTTCCGGGGCCCTGAAAATTTATCCCAATCCTGCACAACACTATTTTAAAATTGAAAACAATAAACAGGTATCACAATCTATCGCCATTTACAATGCGGTCGGACTTCTAATCATGCAATTTAATTTAAATGAAGTTGAACTTAAAACAATCGATACAAGTTCTTGGACAAAGGGATTATATTTGATTGTTGAAAGTACAGGAAAAAGTGGGAAATTAGTTATAGAATAAAATGCGTAAAATTTCGCTGTTAATAGGACTATTTTGTTTAATAATGGTTGGCTTGCAAGCTCAATCACCTCTTAAGAGTTTGGAGATTGGTTTGCCATATCGTGTGGAATGTAGTTGTGCCGATTCACTTGGAAATATTTATGCAATTACGCGAACCGATTTAACCGATGAATCGGATTCAATGGCTCTGTATTTTTTTAATGTGCAATTACAAAAATGGTCGTTTATTTCTAGTCATGGTAATGTCTATTCATCTCTTGGAGAAAGGCAATGGTTCATACCCCACAAAAGCGATTGTAATTTATTAAATGGTAAATTATATTTTACAAGTAATTTTTATGATGTGAATGCCTCTATTACAGAATTTCGAACTGTTTTGTACACCATCACTTTAGGCGGTACTTGGAGTTTGTTCACCGAGTTTAGTGGCGGTAATTATGGAAGTGTAACGGCCTACAAGTTTAGCAATAAGCTTTATTTTATTGGCAATTTTGATACGATATCAAGTTTGAATATGCCAAAACAAGTTGCAGTTTATGATGGGACGAATTTTAGCACAACCAATCTTCCTATATCATATAGTTTTAATAGTATCTCTACTGTTACAGGCGTTGGACCTTCAATTGAAACGAGCACGGACACACTTTTAATTGCCTCAGGAAAGTATGTGTATTACCATGTTTACCCCAATGTATGGGGCATATTTTATACATCCAATCGCCAATTAAATCCTGTTACTATTGCAGGCAGTTGCTCAAGCTTATATATAACTTATGATCGGTCTTTAGATGTTGTACGGAATGGTTTTAAAATTGATAGTTTCAACTATGTTCAGCCAGGAAGTTCATTCTCTTATAGCGGGAATAAATTGATTAAATTTAAGAATAAGATTTATCTCAAAGATTATGGTGTGATCTATCAAATAACCGGTATACGCGACCTGAAACCTGTTCTCAGTTTCTCGAGTTTGGACACGACCCACAAGTATGAGTTTTTAAATTACAATAATACCAATTTGTATTATTATGCAAAAAATGGTGTTTTTTATAATGGCCTTGATTTTCATAATATAGCTGAAATAATTTCTGATTCTCTGCGAGAGTCAAGTTTCGATACAGTAATCGTCATGGCCTTTCGCGACCATAACAAAAACAATGTGATGGATGGGCAAGAAAAAGCGTCTGCTTATTGTAACTTTTTGTGTAACAATATTTCATTTTATACCGATGTGAATGGCCAATATTCACTATACCCTTTAGACAACGAGGATGTAAAGGTTAGTTTTGTTTCCGAATCTATACAGGATTCTTGTTTTAAAACATTTTTTTCAGGCGCTATCTCATCCAGTTGTTATCTTTCTCCTAAAAGCCAAGAAACCATCCGGTTCCCTTTGAGAAGAACATCGCTTAAAAATAGAAATTTGATATTGCGAAGTTATGGTTATTTTAACGAAAGAATAGGTGATACTACCCCTTTGGTAGTGAAGGTTTTTAATAGAGATTGTGACAATAGTACCGCCAATGTAGTAGTTAAAATTACGTTAGATTCAAATACGAGTTTAGTCGCTTCATCGCCAACATTTACCAGTAGACTTGGCAATGTTTTAACTTATAATTTGAATATATGACTGTCAGAAAGCTTGCACAAGTATACGTAATATTGTAAATTGCACCAA
>JAQSCZ010000056.1 GCA_029945665.1 bacterium
CAATTTACAATATTACGTATACTTGTGCAAGCTTTCTGACAGTCATATTAATTAATTTACCTTTTAATAAAATAGCATCACCTTCAATCAAAAAGAATGGAACGGCCATTTGCGCAACCAATGGTTTGTATGACCGTGTTACCATGCTCTTCATACCACTTTGTTTTTTTGAATTCATTGCAGGAACAAATGTTTGCCATGAGGTAATATTATCTGGAAATGTAACGGTGCAATAAGCCATGCCATATTTATCGGTGAGTAAATTGGGTATCCAATATCCATAATCTCTAAATTTATCGCGCACCCTATTGGCTTGCGCAACAGAGGCCATCGCATCCAACTTGTTTTGCATAGCAGCCTCATCAATGAATTCACTTTCTCCCATTTTACGGTCTTTAAATTGACCCACACCATCACCAAAACTCCAATTGTTTGTGCGTACACCATCCACAAAATATGCAGTGCCATCAGTTCTACTACCCCGTCCAGATACCATGGAATATTCTGCAGATACTCCACTAGAATAGCCTACTGCTGAATTGAAACTGCGTTGGCCAGTTTTAACTATTGAATTTTGATGCACGGTTGTGGTTGTTGAATTGCTAGAAAGACCTTCTCTATCAACACCAATATAGTTAGCTTCAGGATATTCTAAATAATCCTTCTTGCCAGCCATCATTAGTTCTCCTTTCTCATCATAATAAACAGGATCTTCCATGTGCAATAAATTTATTTTAATGACCAACTCTTTACCGGCTTCTATTTTTAAATTATAGATAATTTGATAGCGATAATCATTCGTTCTTATTTTTAACATGTAGTTCCCCGGTGGAATTTGATTCAGTTCAAAGGCCCCATCACCATTGGTGGTAGCACCCGCTTTAAAATAACCATCAATCTCGGCATAAATAAAAGCGTATTCAATGGGTGTATTGTATTTTGCATCCAATACTTTACCGCTAATCTTCGCTTTTGTACCAATTATTTTTTTCTTTTCTAATATAAAAGGCTTTATCGTATAGGGGGTATCGGTAAATTCATAAAAGGGCAATTTCGTAAGTTCGGCGATTGTTTTTTCGTATGGATAAATAATGGAATACTCCAAAGGTTTGAAGTAAGTTGGTTGAACAAAAAAAACAGTTTTACCGCTGGTTTGTATGTGCAAACTATCAATTAAGCAATACGAGGAATCGGTGAATAATAACAAGTCATAATCGCCAGTTTCGAAAAATTGAACAAGGTCGCGTTGCTGATAATTAATTACCGACATTTTTTTATTTTTTCTATTAATTAACCAAGCATTATTAAAATAGATACCCTTCGTAAGAGGCCATACAAATATTAATTTACCACTGGCTAATTGTGCACTGTTCTCTGGTAAGTAACTTTTTTGTGCAATGCTTGGGCGCTCACGTTCTTGTTTTTTGTAAGAAGTTGGATCCGCAATCGAATGGTTGCTGATTATTAAAGTGTCATATTCGGGAGAATACCATAGTTTATTGAAGCTGGCAAAGTTATAAATTAAGCTGTTTCCAATCACATTAGATAGTAAACCATATTGACCAATATCTTGACCGATCGGTATAGCTTTTACTTCGTTGGCATAAATTAAATAGGCGAATCCTTTTTCGAAATTAAATTCATGCTCATATTGGCGGTATAATTTAAAGCGCACTTGGTCTTGGTTTACCGGTCCAATACTCGTGTATTGATCATTGTCAATGCGAATCATAGAAAGCGGATTGTTGTAATTATAATTATAGCCAGTGGAAAAAGCTTTGAGTTGTTTGTTTTGATAAACGGTGAAGGTATCGATGGTTGTTTTAATCGAGAGAAATAATGCATTTTCAAAATATTCCATTCGCTCATAAGTTTTTAATTTTCCGGTCAAACATAGGTTTGTGTCTTGCACAAAAGCAATACTATCCAAATTATAACCAAGTATGTATTTAAAACTATCTTTTACTTCTAAATCGTTATACGTTAATAGGCGGTCAAAGGTGCGAATGGTAATGCGATGCTTTCCATTGGCAATAGGGAAGGAATATGATTTAGGGCTTTGGTAAAACTGGTGGTAAACCAATTCATTATCGACCTTCAAGTAGACAATATTCTGCAAATTGTGTTGTCGGGTAACGTAGACAGCAAATTCCGATTTTTTCCTTTTTATCCGCTGATTTATTTTGCAAACTCCACCTTTGTTATAAAATAATTTATAGTATTCGTTTTTAAATAAATGCAAGCGGTCGAAATGGTATTTACTTAAATTGAAGGTGCTCGCAAAGTTAGGAACATAGGCAATGGGATAGCAATAATTTAAAGGATAGCCACCTCGCAAAAGACCCAGATAAGGGACATCCGGTTCAGGTATTGCTCCAAATTGGGTATTTACAGAATAGGCAGTCAGGTTGACATTGTTAACTGGTTTATTAAAATGATCGGTCACTTTAATAGCAATATCAACAGTCTGACCGGGATAAATATCAGCTGGCTGATTGATGTTTATATTTAGTTTTTTTTCTGATAAATGAAACGATTTAACTTTAAAACTGCTAACAAGTCCGCCTAAATAATTATGCCCATAAACCACATGATAGGAGATACTGCCAGGCGCCCATTCAAGCATGTGAAAACTGGTGCTGTAGCCTTCATTAATTTTGGTTGTATTATAATATACTTCATAATAAATAGGCAGGTTAAGTGGATTAATTAAATCGATGTGAATGCTGTCGCCTGTCCTTACACCATCGAAATACACTTGCGAAGCATAATCACGAGGGGCTTGATAAGCCATTAATGCGGTATCACCCCAATACAAATGATATTCGTTGGCCAAAAAATCAATAGGCTCAGTATAGGGTGTCGTGATTTGTTTTTTTGTGCTTTTGCCATTTACAATTGTTTCGAGTGTTAGGGTGCGTTTGGAAGGCAAGGTGTTTCGGTAATACTGAACCTTTAAACTGTCTTTCTCATAATAGATATCATAAGTAGATTGCTTGTTATTATAGCCGAAATTAGCGCGAAATTCTTTTACGTTGTTATCCAAATCTTTGATAGAAATAAACAACTCATAAGATGCGTCGAAATTGGAAAATAAACTGTCGTGCAAGGGTATGTAGGTATAACCCGAAGCATCTGTTGGTAGTTCTATTTTATAATACGATTGCATCCAAGCATCTGGAATATATTGGCGGTCTTTCAAATACCTTTGAATATTGGTAATGCGCAAATTAACAGCTATGGTAGCGTCTAATACCGGCAACTTATTGGCATCTAAGGCAGCAATGGTAAAACCAACCGCATCACCTGTGATAGAATTTTGTTTGGGTGGAAATAAATTATATTGATAGGCTTTTAATTCATAATTTTCTACACTAAAAGTATTCGATTTTACTAATTGGTTTAAATTATTTTTAAGCAAAAGTTGATAGGGTTTATCAACTAAAAAAGTATCAGCAATTTCCAGTTGTGCAAAATATGCACCGGGCGTTGCTGGTTTAATATAACCAATGAATTTTTCCTTGTAATCAATACTCAAATAAACCTTGAGTTTCTCAGTATAGGCGCTGCCATCATCATATAACAAATAAGCTTTCCATTTGAGTGTATCATAATGCTTAAATTTGGGTTGATTGAACACCAAATAACCAGGCGCTATTGTGGTATAATTGAAATTTGGTTTAGTGTTTTGTATCGCTGCATCACTGGCATATTGTGTATTAATATTGATATAATCATAATAGCCATTGGATTCTATTTTAAACAGTTTGGTTGTTTTTGAAAATGGCAACAAATAAGCGCCCATTCCCGGGGTGTATCTACAAATGCTATCATTCATTAAACTTATTTTTGCGTTACGGATAATTTCATTTTCGAAATTTTTAAGGGTCATGAAATTGCGTTTGTTGGTGCCCCATGTTTGAATAATGAAGGGATGGTTGTGGTAGCTCTGATAAGTTACCAAATGGTTATTGACAGATACTATAAAATAAAACCCATAGTCCAATTTTTTGTATTGATAAACGGAGTCCCGATGAAAGCTGTCAACTTGGTAGGTTAAAAAAAGAGATGAATCTATCTTCACACCTGAAAAGGCTTTGCGCATCTGACTCGAGTCGAGCTTGAAAACATAAGTGTAAATGCTGTGATTTCTATTTTCAAAAATACGTTGAGCCTTTAGTGCGTTCAACGAAAATAGCAGGATGATACTGAGTGGAATACATTTTTTAAGCATGGTGCAACTATTTAAAGGATTAGACATCTTAATCCCTCCAAACGCTCAAATGTAAATCATATTGTTTAAATGACAGTAGTTTGCAAATTGTATTTGTAAAATTTCACAACATAGTTTATTGCCAACTGCCAACTTACTATTGCCAACCGCCAACTACATATTGCCAACTGCCAACTTACTATTGCCAACCGCCAACTACATATTGCAAACTGCCAACTTACTATTGCCAACTGCCAACTGCATATTGCCAACTTACTATTGCCAACCGCATCATCATCCTGTCCGGATATTTATCGGGATGTCGAAGGATGTTCATAGATTGCTAAAAAAACTAGCCATACTATTTAAATATTTTCCATTTATTTGCACCTATGGCAGAGCAAGGTCAACTCGTGGTATATTATGGATGTATGTTCGCAGGAAAAACAACTGCACTCATAGATTATATTAGCAACGCCAATGTTAAACCCAACGAGCTATTGGTATTCAAACCCGGTATCGATAATCGTGCAGCAAAGAATATCATCACAACCCACGATGGTAAAAAGCACGAATGTTTGAGTTACGATCAGGAGACTATACTTTCTGAGTTAATTACCCCTTACACCAAATTAATTGCTTTGGACGAAGCCCAATTTTTCGATAAAATTATTTTCTCAGATTTAAAGCGCTTGTTGTCTAAAGGTATTTCTATTGTCGCTGCGGGCTTAGATAAAGATTACCTGGCGCGCCCTTTTGGTTTGATGCCTTTGTTGATGCAAAATGCAACTCAACTCAATGAATTAAATGCCACTTGCGAATGTTGTAATAATAAAGCAACACATACCTATCGAAAAGAAAGCAATAAGGTGTTAGTGCTAATTGGCAACGAAAATTATTACGAAGCGCGTTGCGCAGATTGCTACCAATTGGGCTTAGCAGCAGTAATCAAAGCTTAATATTAGTCGACCGCAATAACTGAGGTGATTTCAGGTAATGCTTTTTTAATGGCTTCTTCGATGCCCGCTTTCATGGTCATGTGACTCATTTCGCAACCACTACAAGCACCTAAAAGTTTTAAGGTAACAACATTGTTGTCATCTATATTTAGCAATTCTACATTGCCTCCATCCATTTTTAAAAATGGTCGCACCAAATCTAGAGCCTGTTCGATCTTATTTTTTATTTCGGTCTGCATTTTATGCGTTCATTGAATTATTGATAGCCAATTGTCTTGCCAATTGTTGCGCAATTTCGGTAAAATTTTTCAAAGCATCTGTATCTTTCATTTTACCTTGGTCGGAGTCGTTCATTAACTCAACCGAAATAGGCAAACTGCCAAGTACTTGTGTGCCGAATTGCTCGGCCAATTGTTGAGCTCCGCCCGATCCGAAAATAAAATATTTCTTGTCTGGTGCATCATCAGGTATAAAATAAGACATGTTTTCTACAATGCCTAAAATAGGAATATTAATGGGTTGCATTTTAAACATTGCACAGGCTTTACGCGCATCTGCGATGGCCACATTTTGCGGCGTGGTTACAATGACAGCGCCCGATATTGGTAAGGTTTGCGCCAATGTCAACTGTATATCGCCAGTGCCTGGAGGTAAATCTATAATCAAGTAATCTAACTGCCCCCAGTTAACGCCTGTAATAAATTGTTGCAACGCCTTTGAAATCATTGGGCCGCGCCAAACTACAGCTTCATTTGGATTCGATAAAAAGCCAATGGAGAATAATTTAATAGCATCTGCCATCACTGGCTTCATTAATTCTTTGCCTTCTACTACTTCCATTTCTATTTGGTGGTTTTGTACGCCAAAAAGAATAGGGATAGATGGTCCATAAATATCTGCATCTAATATGCCAACATTGGCGCCCATTTTACTAAGGGTACTCGCTAATCCAGCGGCGATTGTAGATTTACCAACACCACCCTTGCCACTTCCAACGGCAATAATGTTTCTTACATTGGGCAATGCTGCATTGGTTTTTTTATCAGCGGTTACCTCGGCAGTCATATTAATATGTACAGTTATTTCAGAACCAATAAAATGCGAAATTGCATTCCGACATGCATTTTCTATCATGTCCTTTAAAGGACATGCAGGTGTTGTTAGATAAACGGAAAATGACAATTCATTGCCTTTGATAACAATGTTTCTAATCATATTAAGCGTTACCAGGTCTTTGTGTAAATCGGGGTCATCTACATGACTGAGCGCTTTTAATACATCTTGTTCTGAATAGTTCATTTTTTTTTAATAAATAAATTAAGGATACGTTTGAAGAATTTTTTTTCAAAATTGAGGAAAAATCGAAACTGGCCAAAAATAAATCCATAAGCCAATAGCATAATATTATAGATAGGGAAAACACCGATGTAAAACAATACTCTGGTGCCAACAGTTGTGCTACTGTTAATTCCTAAAAAATGTTTTATTGGAATGATAGAACAACCCGTACAAGTGAAAACCAGTAGAATAAGCACAACCTGCAAAGCCGATTTAACCTGCCATCTCTGTTTTAATTTATCGATAAAGGACACAATGATTGAAAATAAATGGGCTACAAATATACTATTATCAACTTTCATATTTATTCCTTTTTATAGCCTTATTCCTTATGGCATTCTATCTAATAAATTCAGTTCGTTTCAATCGTCATTTTATTTGTATTTTTGACCCTTTATTCTCAATATAGCAACCATGGAACCACACAATCAAAAAGGAAAGCATGAACCTATCAGCTACTTAGAAGGGCCAAGATCAAGAACAGATGAATTGATATTTACAATAAAAGTTGTTTTTCAATTTATAAAAGGTTTCAGAGCCTTGCATTTTGTTGGTCCTTGCATAACAGTATTCGGTTCAGCCCGCTTTAAGGAAGACCATGTATATTATAAAATGGCAAGAGAAGTGTCCGCGAAAATTGCACAACTTGGTTTTACAATTATGACAGGTGGTGGCCCCGGCATTATGGAAGCGGCTAATCGCGGTGCCAAAGATGTCGGTGGTAAATCGGTAGGTTGCAATATTGAACTGCCCTTCGAACAACATCCCAATCCTTACTTGGATAAATGGACCAATATCAAGTATTTTTTTGTACGAAAAGTATTGTTGCTAAAGTACTCTTATGGTTTCGTTGTAATGCCTGGAGGATTTGGAACCATGGATGAATTTTTTGAAGCGCTTACCTTAATACAAACAGGCATGATTCAGAAATTTCCCATCGTTATTATGGGAAGTGAATTTCACGAAGATCTAGTGAATTACATAGAAGACATGAAGTTGGCAGGCACTATAAGTGCAGAAGATTCACATTTTTATTTAATAACCAACGACATCAATGAAGCTGCTTTGCACATTAGTAAGCATTGCATTGTACCTTTTGGCCTGAAACCGGTGAAACGCAACAAATGGTTGGGAGAATCTTAACCATATCATTTTGAACCTTTTGGAAATTTTGAACTTCTGAGCTCTTGAAATGTGTATGCTTTGGGGATTCTATGCCATTATTTTATCAGAACAGATTGTATATTTGCAGAATGGTTTTAGCTCGAACAATGCGATATTTTTTAACGCTTATTTTCTTCTCAGCACTCATTAATATTAATGCCCAATCGGAAAAAGAGGCAATAGATAATTTCAAAAAGGACATTACGTATCTGTCTTCAGATGCTTTAGGAGGCCGTCTAACAGGTTCTAGCGGTGAAAAGCGTTCATCACTTTATATTGCTGATGAGTTTAAAATGAACAACCTTTTACCTCTTGGTGATTCAGGGTCCTATATGCAAAAATTTAAGATCGTACAAATTCGGTTGTCTCAATGTAAAAAGGAATTGTTTTGGTTTGATGATAGAAAGAGAATTGATATTCTAGAGCCTTTCAAAGGATTTTACCCGCTCTCTTGGAGTTGCAATAACGACACCATCGAAACTTCGGTATTTCAAGCAGGTTATGGTATTAAAGCCCCCGCACTAAATCACAACGATTACCAAGATTCTATCAATTGCAAGGGCAAGATTTTTGTCATTCTATTGGGTAATCCTGAAATAAAAAATCCGCATTCAAAATTCGAACCTTACACAAGTTTATCATATAAAGTAGATCAAGCCATAAGAATGGGCGCCAGAGGTATTGTATTTGTAAAAAATGATAGCTTTTCTAAAGTGCCTTCCGGTCACATCGACCGTTTAGTACGAGCCACTAATATTCCTGTAATTTTCGCGTTATCCAAAGCTGAATCTTTGCAAAATGCTACTGGTATGCGCTTACAAGTGAATATTGCACAAATCAATGCCGATGCCCACAATGTTATTGGTTTCATAGATAATCACAAAAAAAATACCATCATTATAGGAGCACACCAAGACCATTTGGGTTACAATGAGTTTGGTGGCAGTTTGGCGAAGGTTGAAGGTCAGATACACAACGGAGCCGATGACAATGCAAGTGGTGTAGCCATGATGTTGCAATTAATGCGCAAAATAAAGCAAACCAAAAAGCTGAGAAAAAATAACTATATCTTTATTGCCTTTAGTGGCGAAGAGCAAGGCTTGTTAGGCTCTAATTATTTTGTCAAAAATCCTACCACCGACCTGAAATCAGTAGCCTATATGTTGAACTTCGACATGCTAGGCAGATTGGATTCTACAAAGAAAACCTTAACTATTTTTGGTGTTGGTACATCACCAGTTTGGAAAGACAAGTTAATGCCTAAAATAAAAACAGATACGACGCAAATAAAAATTAAAACAAGTGAAAGTGGCACTGGCAACAGCGATCATACCAGCTTTTATTTAAAAGGGATTCCTGTATTGCATTACTTTACGGGTTTGCACAGCGATTATCACAAGCCCTCTGACGACGAAAGTTTAATAAATTATCACGGCATGTACTTGAGCTATCAAGTGGTTTTGCAAAATATTAAACTGGTCAATAAGGTCAAAGTATTTCCATTTACAGCCACCAAAAATGAAGAATCTACACGCATGAGTTTTAAAGTAACTTTAGGCGTTATGTTGGATTACGCATTTGATGGGGTAGGGGCCAAAATTGACGGTTTATCCGAAGGCCGTCCTGCTGAAAAAGCTGGCATAAAACCAGGAGATATCATCGTAAAATTAGGCAATTATCCAATCAGTAGTTTACAAGACTATAGCAAAGCACTTGGTTATTTTAATAAGGGCGAAACAGTACCTGTAATTGTTAAAAGAGGTCAAGAAGAAATTATATTAAAAGTTACTTTTTAAATTGAATCAATGAAGATTGTAGAACATATATCACGCTCTGAAAAAACCCTTTTTTCTTTTGAAATATTGCCACCATTAAAAGGTAATAATATTGAAAGTATCTATAATGGCATAGATCCTCTCATGGAATTTAAGCCATCTTTTATTGATGTAACATATCACCGCGAAGAGTTTGTGATGAAAAAAAGAATGGATGGATTGTTTTCAAGAGTTGCCACTAAAAAAAGACCAGGCACTGTAGCAATATGTGCTGCGGTTATGCATAAATACAACATTGATGCAGTTCCTCACATTATTTGCGGTGGTTTTACCAAAGAGGATACAGAAAATGCCCTAATCGATTTAAATTTCCTTGGCATTGATAATGTACTTGCATTGCGTGGCGATAATTTAAAAAATGAAACTTTATTTTCACAAGAAATAGGTGGGAACGCTAACTCACTTGAACTTATTCATCAAATAAAAAACATGAACAGTGGTATCTACCTTGATGAAGAATTAAGCAATGCAAACATCACAGGATTTTGTGTGGGTGCCTCGTGTTATCCAGAAAAACACCACGATGCGCCGAACTTAAATGCCGATTTGAAATTCTTAAAACGCAAGGTTGATATCGGTGCAGAGTTCCTAGTAACTCAAATGTTTTTTGACAATAAAAAGTATTTTGAATTTATTGAAAAATGTAGGGAGAACGGAATCACGGTTCCAATTATCCCGGGTATTAAACCCTTAGCCAATAAAAAGCAATTAAGCATCTTACCAAAGTTATTCAATATAGATATACCCTACGAATTGAGTGAAGAAATGGAGAAGGCCAAAACACCTGAAGCAGAGCGTCAAGTAGGTACCGAATGGGCCATTGCTCAATGCAAAGAATTGGTAGCAGCCAAAGTACCTGTTCTACATTTTTATACCATGGGCAAAAGCGAGTCAACGCGTTTAATTGGTGAACAGATTTTTTAATTTATACAAAGTGTGTTAGGCATTGTCATTAAATCTACCGGTAGCTGGTACAAGTTAAAGCTCGAAGATGGCAGTGGATTAGATGCCCGTGCCAAAGGAAAAATACGCCTTCAGGATATCAAAACAACCAATCCGATTGCCGTTGGCGATACTGTTGAATACGAGTTGGAATCTGGTGGCGATGTGGTTTATGGTGTTATTAAATCCATTCAAAAACGCAACAATTACATCATTCGCAAGAGCAATAAACTGAGTAAGCAAGGTCAGATTATTGCAGCCAATTTAGATTTGGCATTGCTTGTAGTGACACTTTCGTCACCTAAAACATCCTTGGGATTTATCGATCGATTTTTAGTAATGGCAGGCGCTTATCATATTTCTGTCACACTTGTTTTTAATAAAGTAGATACCTATACCCCCGCAGAAACTTTATACTACAACAATCTTAAGGAACTATACGAAAGCCTAGGTTATCCTACGGTTCTTACTTCAATATACGATAAAGCATATGAGCCTTTAAAACAGTTAGAGGGAATTATTCAAGGCAAACGGGTTTTAATTTCAGGCCATTCAGGCGTTGGTAAATCTAGCTTGCTAAATGCCATGTTGCCTGCTGCTTCTCAGCGTGTCAATACGGTAAGTGTAATGCATCAGAAGGGAAAGCATACCACCACTTTTGCTGAAATGTTTTATCTCAATGAACATACCGCAATCATTGATACACCGGGCATTCGCGATTTTGGTATCATCGATATTAGCGAAACCGAAATTGGTCATTATTTCCCAGAAATTCGCTTTTTCATGAAACAGTGCAAGTTTAACGATTGTAAACATTTGAACGAGCCGGAATGTGCTGTTATAAAAGCTTATGAAACAGGAGAGATAGCGGCCTCAAGATACTATAATTACCTCAGTATTCTGGAGAATAAGGATATCTTTGATTGAGGTAATTTTTGTTGTAATTCAATTAAAATATTTTTTGAAATACACGGAAAAAGTGTTAAAATTGCATTTAAATAGTAAATATTTATAAATTAAATTCAATTGTTAAAATGAAAAAATTATTAATCTTAGCCTTCGTTGGCTTATTTTGTTTATCTACCCAAGCGCAGTGTTTATCCGACCAGTATAATCTGGAACTTATGAAAAAGGATTCTAATGTCATGAAAATGTACACTGAATTCTACGCTAACCTGGCCAATATGCCAGCGTCTAGCACCACCAAACGTGCCGGTAAAATCATCATTCCGGTGGTTTTTCACGTCATCCACACCAATGGTCCTGAGAATATTTCAAGAGACCAAATTGTTGATCAAATAAGAATTTTAAATGAAGATTATAGTTATACCAATCCAAACAAAGCAAACATTAGAAATATTTTCAAAGGTGTAGCCGCTAATTTGGACATTGAATTTCGTTTAGCAACCATCGATCCCAATGGAAATTGTACCGATGGTGTGACTATAATTTATAATTCTGGTCAAATTAATGCCTACAACAATCCCAAGTCAATTCCTTTGGCGCGTTGGCCAAATGATATGTATCTGAATGTATGGGTTGTTAGTAATATTAACTCTGCAGGTGCGGCTGGTGGTGGTACTATTTTGGGTTTTGCTCAATTCCCAAGTTCTTCGGCTGGAACATCTTTCAATAGTACAGATGGCATCGTCATGAGATCAGACTACGTTGGTTCTATTGGAACTAGCAATCTATCGACTGCAGGTAGAACCCTTACCCACGAAATTGGACACTTCTTAGGTTTGTTACACCCTTTCACAGATAGTTGCACCGATCCAGGTGATTATTGCGATGATACCCCTCCAGTAGCTGGAACCTTCACAAACGCAAATTGCAATCCCAATACAAATTCTTGTCACAATGATACCAATCCAGATTTGCCAGATCAATTGGAAAATTACATGGATTACTCCAATGGTTCTTGCCAAGCGATGTTTACCTTAGATCAACAGAAAATTGTTGAGTATACTTTTGCTACTTATAGTTTCCGTGCAAAATTAACGTCTCCTGAAAATTTAAAAGCAACGGGTACCGATGTGCCTGCTGGTCCTCCTGTGGCTGGTTTCACAGCTTCTACTCGCAGAGTGTGTATGTATAAGCCTGTAACTTTTACGGACATATCTTGTCACACAGCCTCCACTTCTCGCTCATGGACTTTCGATGGGTCAACAACCGCAACTTCTACAAGCGCCAATCCTACGGTAGTTTATACGAGTCCAGGTCTGTATGCTGTATCATTAACTGTTTCAAATAGCAACGGAAGCAATACAAAAACTGAAACTGAATTTATTGAGGTTATCAGAAGTTCTGCAATTGATAAGGGTTACCTTGCTCAAACTTTCGAAAATCCTAATTTTGAAGGCGACGAAGGTTGGAAAGTATTAAAAGACAATGGAAGTAATGAATTCTTTAAATTAACCAATTCTGCAGCTTATGCTGGAAATACTTCTTTATTGGCCGATGTTAAATTTTATACTAGAGCAGGTAAGTTATTTAGATTAATGAGCCCAGCGGTAGACTTAAGACCATTGGTTGGAAAAAGTCCGAAGTTGTCTTTCATGGCTGCTTATGCTAGACCAAACGCAACTTCTGTAGATATTTTAAGAGTTTGGAGTTCTAAAGATTGCGGAAATTCTTGGATTCAACGTTATGAGAAAAAAGGTGCCGATATCTATTCTGTAACCAACGGTGCTCAAGATTTTATTCCTGCCGATCAATCACAGTGGAAACAACATTCTATCTCTTTAAACTTTGCTCAAAATGATTCTAATATCATGTTTATTATTGAGGTTCAAAGTGGTAGCGGCGGACCATTATACATCGATAACATTAATGTTAGTCAATACAATACCAGTGTCAATAAAGTAAGTATTGATAGAAACCTAACCGTGTTCCCAATTCCAGCAAAAAGTGAAATAAACCTTGGTTTCGAATCTTTCCAATCTGGTGTTGGTCAAATTGAAATCACCAATGCTTTAGGCCAAGTCGTATACGCTAAAAATGCGGATATTATTGAAGGCGAACAAGTTTTGAATATCGGTTTAAATGATCAATTTAAATCAGGCATCTACTTCGTATCTGTTAAAATAGGTAACCAGGTTATCATTAATAAATTCATCGTAGAATAATTCTTTTACACCTTCGCAAATGAAAAAAATAGTTATATATCTCGTATGTATAACTATTTTTTTGCAATTAGGTTTTTCTGCGCTGCAAATTGTGGTACAATTAATTCAACACAAAATCCAAATTAGAACTGCTATACACAATGGTGCATTCAAAGCTAATCTCATTGTTTTCACCGAAGCCCAATTGTTAAAAGCACAATGGGATGGTCGCAATGAATTTGAACTGAATCATCAAAAATATGACCTCGTAGAAAAACAACAGACCGGCACTTCTACTGTTTATGTATGTATCAACGATAAGGTCGAAAAGGTCCTGCTGAAAGCCCTTGAGCGAGCCGCTCAAAAAAACAAAGCACAACAAAATGGTAGTAAAAAACTACTGCTTTTCTATTCAGCCAATTGCAAATTTATCTACCTTAATAATCGTCTTAATGACGAAAAAATAAAGCAATTGAATATCCGCAATATCTCAGATGGATATCCAAATCTACCTTTTCAACCACCTACCTCATTGGTTTGATTAATCGTTTTTAGGAAAGGTCAATAAGTAGATATTTTATCTGCCTATCGTTTGCCTTTATATGCGACTGCACTCCTGAAATTTGGCGAGTGTGTTTTTCTATTCGACGCAAGTTCGAAATTCATTTATTATTATCAAACCAACTTAATCAAAGTTCATGAATGAACTTTACAAACCAACAATGAAAAAAATTATACTACTAATACTCTCAGGTATTGGCCTATTGAATATCAAATCGCAAACCCTCACGGTTGTCGATAAGTCAACTTTGCAACCCATTGAAAATGCGATGGTGAATGGTCTGCCAACCAATATAAAGGGTCAAATAGAACTCGAAACTGTCAATGATAAATCACGCTTAATTGTCATTCAACGCATTGGCTATTTTTCGGATTCCTTCGACCTACTAACATTAAAAAATAACCAATATTTGGTTCATCTAACCGAGCGAAATTTTGATTTAAATAAAGTGGTGATTACCGTTAATCGATTTGAAGAAAGGGCTATCGAATCCCAACAACAAACCTTCACGATTGATAAACAGCAAATTCAATTTATGAGTCAACCAACTACGGCGGAACTTTTACAGCAAAGTGGCAGGGCATTTATACAAAAAAGCCAAATGGGTGGTGGTAGTGTTGTAATGCGTGGTTTCGAAGCCAATAAAGTGCTCATGGTAGTCGATGGGGTGCGCATGAACAATGCCATTTACCGCGGTGGACATTTACAAAATGTCTTAACCGTTGATCAGAACATGTTGGAAAGAACAGAAATGGTATTCGGTACTGGCGCTGTTAACTATGGCAGTGATGCGCTTGGTGGCGTGGTTCATTTTATTACCAAAAATCCAATACTATCAACAAATGGTAAAATGCGCTCTTCAATCTCCGCTTTTACAAGATATGGAACGGCAATGTCTGAAAAAACAGGGCATTTTGATTTCAATATTGGCCTAAAAAAATGGGCTTTTTTGGGCTCCGCTACTTATTCCGCTTTCGATGATATGACCATCGGTAAAAGAGGTACAAAAAATTATGAATCTTGGGGCCGAAGAACTTTTTATGCCGAACGCTTTGGCAACAAAGATAGCATGGTTCAAAATGCCGATTCATTTAAACAGATTCCAAGTGGTTACAAACAAATCGATCTAATGGGTAAAATTCTATTTCAAGAAAGTAAATACATCAGCCATTTGTTAAATATACAACATTCCAATTCATCTGATATACCCCGTTACGACCGCTTAACAGAACTGGCAGGCAATGGCAAGCCGTCACAAGCGCAATGGTATTATGGTCCGCAAACACGGTCGTTAATGGCCTATAATCTAACCATTGATAAAAAAATGGATGCATTTGATAAGGCTCATTTTATAGTAGGCTGGCAAAATATTATTGAAAGCAGACACAACCGAGGTTTCGGTAGTTCAAACATCACCCACAGAACCGAACAAGTAGAGATTTATACAGTGAACGCCGATTTTAAAAAGGCCATTACATCAAAAACTGAGTTGAGATATGGCGCTGAATTATCGACAAATGATGTAAAATCGAAAGCCAACAGGGTCAATATAAATACCAATGTAGAATCAGCGCAAACAACCCGTTATCCCGATGGTGGTTCTAAAATGCAAACTGCAGCCTTGTATGTTACACAAACCAATATTATCTCATCTAAATTTTTATTAAATAGCGGCGTGAGATTTACCGGCATTTATCTGAAATGCAATTTTAATGATAAAGCCTTTTTTCCTTTCTTGCAAAACAGCATCGAGCAGCGTAATCAAAATACCAGCGGAAGTCTTGGTTTCATCTATTTGCCCAATCCAACATGGAAAATAGCAGGTACAATCTCTAGTGGATTCAGAGCCGCTAATGTCGATGATATGGCCAAGGTTTTCGAAAGCACAGCTGGCAGAATCATTATACCCAATGCGTATGTTAAACCCGAGCAAACGACCAATTTTGATTTAACAGTGAATAAAACATTTGCTAAAAAATTATCAGTGGAGGTGAATGGTTATTATACGATTTACAACAATGCCTTAACACTTGGCAGGGCCCAATTGAATGGCAAGGATACTATCACGTATAACAATGTGAATAGCACCATTTATACAACGCTGAATGCGCAACGCGCTGAGATTACAGGCGCCTATGCTGGGTTTAATTACGATGCAACCAAGGCACTTTCTATCTGTGGTAGTGTTAATTATACCTATGGTCGCATTAAAACAGACACCGCCGATTATCCATTGGATCATATTTCACCGGTATACGGCAGGGTGGGGGCTATGTACAAAGGGAATAAGTTTAAAGCTGAATTTTATACGCTATTTAATGGGGCTAAAAAATCGAAAGATTACAATTTACAAGGCGAGGACAATCAATTGTATTCAGCCGATCCTGTGAAAGGATTCAATCCTGCTTGGTACACACTCAACCTGAGAGGATTCTACCAATTGAATAGCTATTTTCAAGTACAAGTAGCCATAGAGAATATACTCGATCAGCATTATAGAACATTCTCTTCGGGATACAGTGGCGCTGGAAGAAACTTTATTTTGACTTTGAGAGGTCAGTTTTAATTTTAGATAGTAAACAAAGTTGACTAATTAATTTGAAATATTTATTATTCTCCATATACTTTTTATTACTTCTTAGCATATCATTGTACGGTCAAAAAAACAAGGTAGCAAAGGATACCAATTACACTGTTGGCAAGGGTGTCATCACTGGATTTCAATTAAGTTCTACCAAGCTCATTTCTATGAATATAGAGCCTTATGGCTTAGATAAATTAAATGAGCGTGCACCTTTTAATCTCTCTGATGCCTTGGCCAGACTTCCCGGTATATCACAAATGACTACGGGTAATTCGATTTCAAAACCAGTCATTAGGGGATTGTATGGCAATCGCATTTTGGTGTTATTATCGGGCTTGAGATTCGATAATCAGCAATGGCAAGATGAACATGGTCTGGGTTTATCGCAAATTGGTATTGATAGGGTAGAGGTTATCAAAGGGCCCGCTTCGCTTTTGTATGGGTCAGAGGCCATGGGTGGCGTTATAAATATTATTGAAGAAAAGCCGACTACCACTGGGCGTAAAATGGATGCTGGAACCCAAATGTATTCTAATACTTTGGGTACTTTAACCGATGCGGGAATCAGTGTAAAAACCAATATCAATTGGTGGCGTTTGCGTGTAGGTTTCGAAAACCATGCCGACTATATGGATGGAAAAAATAACAGAGTTTTAAATTCTCGAAATAGAGGGTATTATTTGAAATCGGGATTTGGTTTCGAAAAACTAAAATGGAAACAAGAAAACAGTTACAATTTTAGCTACAATGAATATGGTTTTATTATGGCAGATTTGGCTACCTCGTTCAGTGGTGATGGGCGTTGGGTAAGAAGTATGAATGGGCCACACCACATTGTGATGCTGAATCTTTTGAATTCACAAAATACAATTCAATTGAAAAGTTCGACCTTGCAACTCAACGCTGGCTTTCAATCCAATTTGAGGAAAGAGGATGAGGGAGGCGGGCAGATTAGTTTAAGCATGCATTTAATATCCATGTTGCAAAATGCAAAATGGTCGAAGCGCTTAAATAGAAATCTTTTTTTAGTGGTTAATGAACAATTGTCTTTTACAAAAAACACCAATTATGGCGGACGTATTCTCATTCCCGATGCTAATTTATTGGAGTCTTCGGTTTCTGCGTATTTAAAATATGCCAAGCGCAAATGGGTTGTTGAAATGGGTAATGGCATCAATGCCAAAAGTATAAAAACCCTTTTAACGCGATCTTTAAATTCAACGAATCAACCAATCCTGAGTTACGCTAGTCCTGTTTTGCCATTTGTTAAAAACAATGTGAATGCCAATGGCATGTTAGGCTTTGTTTTTCATCCATGGCGGTGGTTGTATATTAAACAAAATAATGCAACAGGATTTCGCGCACCCAATTTGGCTGAGCTGTCATCGAATGGCGTACACGAAGGCGTTTATAGATATGAAATTGGCAATAGATATTTAAAAATAGAACAGAATTTTAATGCAGATTTAAGTATCGAGATTGAAAGGCGATCTTTTTTTATCAGTGCATCCTTCTATCAAAACTTCATAAAGAATTATATTTATTTAACACCTACAAGTGGTCGTGATTCATTTTATACATTTCCAGTTTATCTATATAAACAGAAAAATGCGCTGATAAGTGGAGGTGAGTTTTATGGGATTTATAAACCCCGTTTTTTGAAAGGCATTCAATTGAAAGAAACAGTAACCATTACAAAAGGACAATTGAGTGATGGTAGTTATTTGCCTTTTATTCCGGCCTATAAATATGCCACTGCACTGCGATGGGAAGGCATCAACCAATTGAACACAATGAACTATTTTGTTGAACCAGAGTTTGTATACGTGGCCAAACAGAACCAAGCAGCCGTATTCGAAACGACCACTCCAACTTATTCCTTAATTAATTTTATGATGGGCATTACAATTAAGTCGGCTGAATTAAAACAGAATGATTTAAAAATCAGTCTCTCTATAAATAACCTAACCAACCGCTTGTATTATGACCATTTATCGCGACTAAAAAACTATGGGATATACAACCAAGGTAGGAACATCGCACTGTCCATTAGAAAACAATTTTAACAAACAAACAAACAAATATCAATTATGAAAAAATCAATTTCAATTTTATCAGTGGCAGCAATCGCTGCAGTATTCTTTTTTAGCGCATGCGAAAAAGACGAAGGCAATTTACCAAACATTGCTTTTAAAACAGGGGGCCAATATGTAAGCGCTAATGATAGTGTACAGCAGGGCGATACAGTAATTGTTGGAATCAAAGCATCTAAAGCAGAAGAAAAAGATGTATTAAAATCTTTTGATGGATCCAGTAGTTTTGATAATGCTGCAAGTACTTCATTTGTTTCAGAATCATTATCTGGCGGCAATCAAGATAATTTCGAAAAGGACATGGTCTTGATAGCAAGAAAACAAGCAGGCAAAGAGCAGTATACTTTTACTGTAGTAAACAAAGATGGTTTAAAGAATGCTGTTTCACTTACCTTATTTGTGAAATAGAAATCCTATTCTAATAAAAAAGGGCTCCAATTATTGGAGCTCTTTTTTTTCATAAATGGTGAACGGCGTTCTGAAAAAGTAATGATTTGTTTATAGGAAATATAGATATCATAGAGCCGTTCTTGCCTGTTGCCAAGTTAATTGTCAATGTCCATTATCTTTTGTAAAATTCTTATAATTTCTAATACATTTATTTTCGTATTTATTTTGTAAAAGATGAAATGCGATTTTACTTTCTTCTTGTTCAAACATTCTTAATGCTGCGCGAACTGTTTTTATTTGATTTCTATACTAATACCACCTAATTTGTCGATTAGTTGTTGGATATTGATTGTCTGAATATCTAATTGTGAACAAATAGCAGGTATCTTTTTAAATAATTTATTGTCGTTACTCACTTCTGTTTCTTCAGTTACAAGAAACACTTCTTCTAATGGAAAGTCTTTTTTGAAGTTAAGACTTGTTAGAATTAGTTTCATGTCGGCAGAATTCATAAAGTCATTTTTTAATGCGTCATATTGAGTTTCATTAAGTCGTGCTTTCTGAACAGTTACTACAAAATTATTATCTACCATTCTATAAAATTTGACTGGTGCTGGTGGTAAAATGAATTCTGTGTTTAATGGCAATTTGTGAGTTTTATTAAATGACTTTTCCGTCAAGAATGATAGCGTTGTCAGCACAACACCTTTTGATGTATATTCACATTCATCAATTATCTTGTCAATAACAACGATTTCTCCACGAGCAATTTTTGATTTTATTGCTTCAAATAAAATTGTTTTCTTGTCAAATGGCAAATAGTAACGAACCAACGACAATAACGAGCTGGTATCAATTACTACTTTCATATAAGAAGCTATCTATTTTATCAGGTTTAATATTAAGTCTTTTACAAAATTCATATTCATTAATTACACCTTCATAAAATGCGGTTTGTATTGTAGATATTAATAATGGAGATTTAATTGGTATAGGTGTTGAACCACCACTGTTAATTCCATTTTGTTTATCTAATTCTCTTTTCTTTTTTAATTCTTCATTTTTAATTCTAAAATCTTCTTCAAAACCTTCCTTAACTTTTTTGTAATTAGATGGACTTATCTTGTTTAGGAAAAGCAATTTGGTGAAAATTGCAATCCTACTCAAATGAGTTTTCTCTGAAATAGATTGAATTAATTCTATGTTGTAATCATTATGAGCTGTTGAATTATCAATAGTTTCTATAATTTCCTCAAATTCTCCACTTAAGAAATGAAAAGCGAATTCATTACACCAATTTTCAATTTTCGATAATTTTTGATTCACAAAATCTTGATAGTCAATTTGGTCTATTTCTTCCTCATTTAAAAGGTAATGTCCCAATTCATGTGCAAGCGTAAAAATCTCTCTTTTAAATGAAATTTGTTGTCGTTTTAAAACAATTACATTTGGTTTAAGAAAAAAACCGTCAATATTCGCTCTTTCTTTTTTATTCCAAGTTTCTACAAATTCAAAGACTAAAATGTTTTTTTCTGCAAGTTTTTTTATTAATTCAGTTAAAAAATCTTTGTCTTTTATTTCAAATTCAGGATTGATTAATTTTCTGATTTCCGTTGCTACATTCTTTGGCGTACTATTAATAGTAAAAACAGGTAAAATTCTATCAAATTTTATATCTGAAAGTTCTGCAATAGCTGATAAAGAAATCTTAAACTCTTCAAAGTGATTAACAATTTTTCTAGCTCCTAAACTTAAATCTACATCAAATTTTGTTTTTCTAAAAAAAATGCTGGCATCCTTTGAAACGTCTGGAGATTTAGGGTCTAAATAATAGTGAATGCCTTTATTAAATATCTTGTCAATTCTTTTTAGATGACCAAGCTCAATGTTAGAGTTTAAAATTTGTTCTTTTGTAATCGGTTTAGTCAAGCCTTCACTAATTAAAGGCAACAGTTCTTCTACAGACATTTTTAGTAATGTTAGCAGATACTTTAACCTTTCTATGTTTTGTTCGACTTTCAAGAATTCTTTATTAATTTATGGACAAATATAGTCAAATATTTTAGTTGTATGTTAAGCAGATTCGTGTCGGAAAATTGCACATAACTTATTTATATTAGAAGGATCTCCTTCAAAAACTTCTCATATACATCTAAAAATAGAGGAATTGGAGAAGGTTCTATGATTTTAACCTATATCTTATTTCTAACAAACATACACCATTTCATTTTTATTCCTGTTTAAAAAACTAAACCACTTGTAATAAAATAATATGACTGTTACGAAGGTTGCACATATGGCTGGTACCACGGCTTAC
>JAQSCZ010000057.1 GCA_029945665.1 bacterium
AATTTACAATATTACGTATACTTGTGCAAGCTTTCTGACAGTCATATAAATTAACTTGCACAACAATAACAGGAACCTCAGCGCAATTAGAGGGCGTTGTAATAAAATTGCCATTCTGATTGTTGAAATTAATTCCCCTAATTGGCAGGTTTGTTAAATTTGGGACACAATTAATACTTCCAACAGGAACACAAAATGGCGTTAAAGGCAATGTTGCGGAATAGGAGCCACTGTAAGTCTCTGTGAGTTTATATCCCGATTGAGCTTTTACCAATTCATAACCTACAGAATCGCCAATTAAATAACCATCGGCCGCGTAGGATTCACTATAGGTTTGATTGCAGGGGATTTGATTGCTTGGCTTATTAATTATTCTTGGACTATTAATAGGAGACTTGACGGCGGCACATAAATTTAACATCGCATCATAATATATTGCCCCTTGGGTTATGGTTGTAATGGCACCATTTCGACAACAGGTATTCAAGCCAAAATTAACAGTACAATTTTTCTTTGAAACAAATAATTTAAAGAATCCTGAATTGAAATCAATGGTATCTAGGTAATAATGGGCCTCAATGCCATCTTTGCCAACAGTTGTATTTGAAGGCGTGCATGGCTTGGTACTGCAAAACACTGACAGGTCCTCAATTTTAACCCGAGTCGTTTTTGTACTGACCGAAAACGAATCATTGGTGATAAATAGGTCAAATAAACCTATTGGTCCGGCTCTACAATCTCTGTAAGCAACAATGGTTACTTCGTATTCCATGTTTTTTAAGTGCCTGTAATAAACTTCACCTCCAATTGGGGCGGCTTTTGCACTAAGGGAGCTAATTATTAAAATTAGTAAGATTTGTACCCGTTTTATCATATTTGTAGGACACCAAAAAACGACAAAGCGTTGCCTGTATCGGTTAATGCTTGTTTTTTAGGTGTTTAGCAAATATAATTCTTTTTATGAAATTAAGTTAATGAATCACTGTTATTTTTATCTGATCTACTCCATCATTGGTTATAAGCTTTACAAAATAATTGCCAGAACTCATGCCAGCTGTATTTATTTCATATAGCGTAGAAGTTATAGTTTGTGTTTGTAACAAGCGACCAAATGAATCGTAAATTTCGAATGTGTAATTGATGTTATCGATGTTCTCAATTGTAAAGAAATCATTGGTAGGGTTAGGATATATTTTAAATGCAGGTCCAAGTATTACATTATTCAATCCTGTAAATGTAACATTATAAGGGTCAGATTTAGAATTGCATTTTTCTTTTTCTTTATAGGTCACAGTATACATACCGTTTAGCTTTGGATAAAGAAACTGATTAACCCCAGAATCGATTTTAACATTATTAAAATACCACTGGTTCTCGCTGCTAAAGCTTGATTTTAAAGCCTTGCCAATTCTTGTAACAATGGGTACAGTTGGTTGCGTTAAAACACTAACCATTATGGAACGACTTCGATTTTGACATCCATTTAAATCAGTGCCAATTAATTCAAAAGAACCTGAAGAAAATGGTGGTGTTAATAACATGGATGTATTAATGGATGTAGAATCGACAAAATTATTGTCTTTGTAAAGGCTATATTTTTTTGCTCCTTGAAAAGTAAGTTTTACTGTTTTTCCGTCGCAAACTATGGTATCACTTGCAAGTAATTTAACATTAGGCAATTGATTAATAGCAATGCTTATAGTGGCAGAAGTATTAACACAACCAGCAGCATTTTTGAATGATAAAACATAATATGCATTGCTTTTTAATACTTCTTGGTAACTTGCGTTTTTGGTATAAATAGCGCCAGGTATTGATAAATTATTAAATTTGTAATCTAAAGCACCAAATGCTTTTATTTTTAAAGTATCGCCAAAGCAGAGGGTGCCATTTTTCGCATTGCTTGTGTAATTGATGGTTGGCAAGGCATTCAGGTTTACTGTTGTTAGACTCACACTGCTAAAGGCTTCTAATGCGGGCGAAGTGCCGACTACTTTTAGCGTATAATTACCTGTTTTGTATATTTTAGGTACCCTTAACTTTAAGCTATTTTTGGCACCATTAGTCGCTGTGTCTAAGAGCAAAATACTTTGAATAAAGTTACCATTACTATCGGATAAATATACTTTAAAGTGATTGCTTTTATTCGGCTTATAATTGGTGGTAAAATTCAAATTGAAATTGCTGAATTCGCATGTAATAGTAGGCTTTACAGATTGATATTCAATGGGAGAAACGATATTTGTAATTGCGGTATTTGTTGAAGCAGGCTTGTCATAATCGAAGTACCCAATGGCTTTGTTTCGCAAAGTAAAGCTATCGGAAATTCCTGATTTAAGGTCGATGCTAAACACAATAGGGACTGTTGTTAGTGAAGTTGCATTTGAAACATCTAAAAACAATACATTCTTTTTTAAATAAGCTGTGTAGTTTTCTGGTCCACTCCAAAATTGTAAACTTTGTAAATTTAATCGCACATTGTCTAGGGTATCAATTAGCCACAAGCTGCGTTTGCCTTTTACCATAGGGGTATAATCTAACCGGTAAGTGATGGTTCTGTTGGAAGGGTAATATCGCTTTGGAGCATATATTGTTTTCATTGAATTCTTACAGCAAATACTATCAGTTATAGTTTCTGTAAGTTCAAAATAATTATTGTAACTAAGACTATCCTTATAATTCGACCACGATTGATAGGTTATTTGAGCACCGTTTAAAAAACTGTCTTTTTTAATATCGTGGCTATATGAAATGGTTTTTTTGCCATTTGCCGAAACGGAATCGACGAGCCAAAAAATGGTGTCATTATATTTTGTTGAGCTTACTGGCGAGCCAAAATTTAATAATTTGCGACTAGGTAATAGTTTTATATAGAAGTTAGTGATTTTAGAATTACTGTAATTTTGTAACACAATTTGTTGGGTAATCCTAGCATTATTCCGATCGTGCCAAGTTGGATTAATTCGAATGCCAATGTCCTTGAAGTTTGTGAGAGATTTCAAAGGGAAATCATAGTTTTTAAATTGCGAATCTACTTGTATCGTGGCGTTTTGATTAATGACACAAATACTTGTTAGGCCAATTTCTTTATCTACAAACAATGTATACGTGCCGTTCTTTTGATTGAATAAATAATCACCATTCTCGTCGGTAATAGCGGTAGCATCTGAATTTTTATCAAATATTTTTACATATTTAAGTGGTTTGTCTACACCAGCATCAAATTTGCAATTGATATTTAAATCTTCGAAAACTTTACCTCGAATACCTTGTTCGTAATTAAAACCAATCTCTAACAAATAACTGCTATCAAATTCAGCCTTCAATTGAAATTCTTTAGTTGTTGCATAAGTAAATTGATTGCGCAACAATGTAACTTTAACGAAGCCTTGAAATGGGGTATAATTCAAAATTCCGACTGAGTCTGTCTTGGAATTAAAAACGGTGCCATTGCGATCTATCATAATTGGCATACTTTGGTAAGGTTCTCCCGCCTCTCTTTTGCCATTCTTGTTTATGTCGTAAAATGATTTAATTTTAATGTTTGTGAGAGAATCAGGTGCTATCACTTTGAAATAAATACTAGAAGTCATATCACTGCTGTGCACACAACCCTGATCGTATGCATATATAAAGAGATTATCTTCTCTTTTTTTAATAAAATCGGAGTCAGACGCATTCCAGCAATAGTGTAATGTCTTTTCTCGGGCTGTTGAATCTAGTAAACTAAGTTTACCATTCTTGGGTTGAACAATCACTTTTAAATGAATGGTGTCATTGATACGCCCAACCACTGTATCATCTTTCAAGATGATATCGGTGCAAAATTTTTCACGCGCTTTAATTGTAAATTCCTCCGTATAATTCTTGAAATAAGGAACGATGTTGGATGTAATATCACCTTCAACTTGCATGTCGCGTTTCGAATAGCCAACAAGTTTCTGTTTGCCACTGTCTTTGCGAAAGGTTTTTATGATACAGGTAACAGAGCTGCCATAGTTTTTTAAAGTCAAAACCATGTTCCCTGTTTTTTCATTGAAGTATAAACCCTTTGGTGGTAAAATACCGGGTTGAGGCGTGCAATTGTAACTACCTAGAGGCAAGCAAAATGGTTGAAGTGGAATTTTTCCACTATAAAAATTGGTCTCAACGTTGAAACTTTGCTTGCCTTTCACCAATTCGTAACTGATTGAATCTCCCGCAAACTGATCCAAGGTTCTGAATGAGTAATACATTGGTTCATTTATAGCTGTATGCGATTTAATGTTATTGTAAAATGTCGAGGTAGAAACATTGTTCGACTTTGCATAACACAAATCTAACATGGCTTCAACGAATATAGGATCGGCAGAATTGATGCTTGGTCGGCAGCATGTTTCAAAAGCAAAATATACTTTGCAGTGGGTGCCTGTATTAAATAATTTAAAATCACCGATGCTAAAGTCAATGGTATCCTTGTAGTAGTGAGCTTCTATGCCGTATGAATCATAGACGAGTGAATTTGAAGGGGTACAAATTTTTGTTTTACAATTAAACATTAAATCTTCAATTTTTACACGCGTCATTTTTGAATATAACCTGAACGAATCATTGATAACCGCCAAGTCTGGAACAGGGAAGGGTTGGCTATAGCATTTTCTATAAAATATAATATTTACTTCATAAGCATTGTTTTTTAAATGCCTGTAAGAAACATCGGTTCCTTGAAAATGGCTACCCATTAAATCAGAATAACCAATTGTTAAGGTAAATAAAATAAAAATAATTTTTTTCATAATTTAACTGAGAGATTTATAAGGTGGTAATATTTACATTATTATTTTTTTTCCTTAAAACAAATATAAAAGCAATTTTAGTTTAATTTTGTATTCTTCTTAAATATTACCATAATTTGACGCGAATAAGTATAAACATAAAAGACGGTTCTGTAAAAAAAGCTGATACCATTATTGGCATCGACTTGGGCACTACAAATAGTTTGGTTGCAATTATTGATCCTGCAAATGGTCAACCAGTTTGCCTATCAAAATCCAATGATACTATAGTTCCCTCTGTCTTATATTTTGCAGAGGATGGCACCATAAAAGTAGGTAACGAAGCCAAACCATATTTAATTTCCAATCCTCAAAGCACCATTTATTCTATCAAGCGCTTATTAGGTCGTTCCTATAAAGACATTGAATTGCACGCCAATAGTTATGGTTATCGCATTATTGAAGATGATACAAAGGCCATGATCAGGGTTGAAATGAATGGCAAGTTTTACAATCCAATAGAATTATCAGCCTTTATTTTAAAAGCATTGAAAGAAAACGCTGAAACCGTTCTTAAATCAAAAATAAAAAAAGCGGTGATAACAGTACCTGCTTATTTCAACGATAGTCAGCGACAGGCGACACGTGATGCAGGAAAATTAGCGGGACTCGATGTTTTGAGAATAGTAAATGAACCAACTGCTGCAAGTTTGGCTTATGGTATTGGCTTAAATAAAGCAGATGATAAATGCATTGCTGTGTATGATTTAGGGGGAGGAACTTTTGATATCACCATCCTTAGAATTCAGCAAGGCGTCTTCGAAGTGCTTTCTACCAATGGCGATACATATACCGGAGGCGATGATTTTGACAGAGCGATTTTAATCCAATGGTGTCATAAAATCGGACAAACCATTGAGACCATTGAAAATAATAAAGCACTTTATCAGACGCTCCGTTTGCAAGCAGAACATGTTAAAAAATTATTGTCCTTGCAAAATGAGGTTGATTGTGAATTGATAGTTGCCGATAATAAATTTAATTTTAAATATACGATTAATGACTTTAATGAAGCGGTTTTAACGATTGTTAATCGCACCATAGACTGTTGTAAGATGGCTGTTAAAGATGCTGAATTAAAATTATCGGAAATAGATGAAGTAATTATGGTTGGAGGCAGTACTCGAGTTCCCGCTGTTATCCAAGCTGTCAAAACTTTTTTTCAAACAGAAAAGTTGCACAATGAATTGAATCCAGACGAGGTAGTAGCATTAGGTGCTGCCATAGAAGCCGATATATTGGCCGGTAATAGAAAAGATTTATTGTTGCTTGATGTTACGCCTTTAAGTTTAGGAATTGAGACTGCCGGTGGATTAATGGACACGATAATTCCGAGAAATAGCAAGGTGCCGCAAAAAGCGGGAAGGCAATATACCACAAGTGTGGATGGACAAACCAATTTAAAAATCGCTGTTTATCAAGGTGAAAGAGAATTGGTGATTCACAATAGGCAGTTAGGCGAATTTATATTGTCTAATATTCCTGCAATGCCTGCCGGAATGCCTAAAATTGACATACAGTTTTTATTAAATGCAGACGGTATTTTAAAAGTAAATGCCACCGAATTGAGATCGAATACCACACAAACCATTGAAATTATTCCACAATATGGATTGACCGATGCTGAAGTGGAACAAATGCTTTTAGCCAGTTTTGAAAATGCTGAACAAGATATGCAGGCAAGGTTATTGGCCGAATCAAAAACCGAAGCAGAACAGCTCATCTATCAATGCAAGAAATTAATGTTGGGCAACGCCATTTTACTGACAGAAGAAGAAATTAAAGAAACGGAACACTTATTGAGTGATTTAAAAATAGCTATTGAGGGCAATAACCGTGAAACAATAAATAATCAAACAGAACGTTTGAATGATTATACACGACCATTTGCCGAACGCTTGATGGACAATGCAATTGGAAATGCTTTAACAGGAAAAAAACTAGATGCGATTTAAACTAATTATATTAATGTTTTTGCTCGTGAGCAAATGGAACTTGAAGGCACAAGATGAGCCGCCAATAGAGTCGCCTTTGCAACAACAGAATATAGACACCGATGAAAAGTTAAAAACAAAATTAGGCGTTAAATTTACATTGGGTAGCCATACTTTCAGAGGCAATGCATTTGACAAATCGAAGCTTTTATATGGCTTTGGAGCAGGGGCCTATCAAATTATAGATCTCGATAAAAAGAAAAATTTGCAATTACAATGGGAATTAAACCTAACCTTTAAAGGTAGTAAATTTGGTAAACCTTCAGATACTTCTAACACTTATTTTAGTAAGATTTCATTGTCTTATGCAGAGATACCTGTTTACTTTGGCATTAAATTAAACAAAAGTAAACAACCCTATTACATGCTTGTTGGTGGACAGTTTGGATGGTTATTCAAAAGCAGTCTGACACAAGGTTTGGGTCAATATGGCGAAGTACTGCATAATAATTTACCCTTCAGGCGAATTGATTTCTCCCCAGCAATAGGCTTTCGCAAAGAAATAGGAAGCGGTATTTCCATGCAATTCTCTACCAAGTATGGTCTGACTAATATTTACACCGGTAAGTTTATAACGAATCCAGCATATATAGATGTGTTTCCTCAATTCAAAGACGGCACTTTCAATGCGCATAACTTGAGTTTCGAATTTGCTGTTTTATTTTAGTGGTTTTTTAAATAATTGCACTTTTTAAATCTGCATCGAACTTGGGTTACAAAGTAGCAGTGGTCAGATTGTATATTAACTAATTTAGTAGGATCACTCATAAAAAGGAAACAGTTTAATTTTTTCGACTTACTTTTGCAACGTGAATTTTAATCGCAAACAATTAAGCAACGAGCAGTTACTTACAATTTATAAAAATATACTTTATCCCCGCATCATTGAGGATAAAATGCTGATTTTACTTCGTCAAGGAAAAATCGGAAAATGGTTTAGTGGAATCGGGCAAGAAGCAATCTCCGTCGGTTTAACCATGGCCTTATTAGAAGATGAGTACATCCTTCCGTTGCATAGAAATTTAGGCGTGTTTACAACACGTAAAGTGCCATTCAAAAAATTATTTGCGCAATGGCAAGGTAAAAAATCTGGATTTACAAAAGGTCGCGATAGAAGTTTTCACTTTGGTACCAACGAATACCATATTATTGGCATGATTTCGCACTTAGGGGCCATGTTAGGGGTTGCTAATGGTATTTCTTTGGCACACTTATTAAACAAAGAGCAAAAAATCAGTGTGGTGTTTAGTGGTGATGGTGGTACTAGCGAGGGCGATTTTCATGAGGCCATGAACGTTGCAGCAGTTTGGAGTTTACCTGTTATTTTTTTAATTGAGAACAATGGCTATGGCTTGAGTACGCCAAGCAATGAACAATTTAAATGCAAACAGTTCATTGATAAAGGCATTGGGTATGGCATGGAAGCCTACCAAGTAGATGGTAACAATATTCTTGAAGTTTATAACAAATCAGTTGAATTAACGGAGAGTATGCGAAAAACACCACGTCCAATTTTATTGGAATGTATGACTTTTCGGATGCGTGGACACGAGGAGGCAAGTGGTACTAAATATGTACCGCCGCATTTATTTGAGGAGTGGAAACTGAAAGACCCTATTGATAATTTTCAAAAGTATTTAATTTCTGAAGGTGTTTTAAATGAGCAATCCATTGAACAGATTTATGACGAATTAAAACAAGGCATGGATGATGACTTGGCGGCCGTATTTGCTGAGCCAGAAATTATAGCGAATGAGGCAGAAGAAATGGCCGATGTGTATGCGCAATATGAGCAAGAAATAATTGCGCCTGCCAGTGCATCTATGAGTGATAAACGTTTGGTTGACGCTATTTCTGATGGCTTAAAACAATCGATGGAACGCCATTCTAATACTGTTTTAATGGGGCAGGATGTGGCTGAATACGGTGGTGTATTTAAGATATCAGATAATTTTTATAAACTCTTTGGAAAAGAACGCATTAGAAATACACCGATTACTGAATCTTCAATATTAGGAGCAGGCTATGGTTTAGCCATAAAAAATTACAAGGCGATTGTTGAGATGCAATTTGGTGATTTTGTAACCTGCGGCTTTAATCAAATAGTTAATAATTTGGCTAAAAGTCATTACCGATGGGCGCAAGCGGCCGATGTCGTTGTGCGCATGCCAACTGGTGCAGGAGTTGGAGCAGGACCATTTCACAGTCAAAGTACCGAAGCTTGGTTCTTTCATGTACCAGGTTTGAAAATTATTTATCCTTCTAATCCATACGATGCCAAGGGTTTATTGTGCGCTGCCATTAATGATCCCAACCCTGTCATGTTCTTCGAGCACAAAGGACTGTATAGAAGCATTGAAGGACAGGTGCCAGATGATTATTATACCCTAGAAATTGGAAAGGCTGCCACGGCTGCCTCTGGAAATGATTTAACAATTATAACCTACGGTTGGGGTGTGCATTGGGCACTTGAAATATGTTCACAGTTAAATTTAAATGCGGAAATTGTTGATTTAAGGACGCTGTTACCATGGGATAAGTCGGCAGTGCAAACAGCTGTTGAAAAGACTGGAAAAGTATTGGTATTGCATGAAGATACAATGACCGGTGGAATAGGAGCCGAAATTGCGGCATGGATTAGTGAAAACTGTTTTAAATCCTTAGATGCACCAGTTAAAAGGGTGGCAAGTTTGGATACGCCAGTGCCCTTAGCTAAAGATTTGGAAGATCATTTTTTAGCCAAGCACCGTCTGAAAATAGCTGTTGAAGAATTAATGGCTTGGTAGCAATAATTAGCATGTTAAAAAATATTGCATAATAAAAGTATTTTTAAATTATACCTATTAGCGGTATCTGTTAAACTTGCCATTGCAATTTTAACCATTGTTTTTGTTAATGCTGGTTTGTTTAATAGTGGCGATGATCATTTATTCTGGACCAATCTTAATTGGCAACATATCTGTGAAATATATTTTAATTCTGATTCTGGTTGGTATAAAGTAATTGCAGAGCATGGCTATGCCAATGTTCCCCTAAATGAATCTGCAAATTGGAGTCAACCCAACCTTCATTTTGCGTTTTTTCCTTTGTTACCCGCATTTATACGATTGCTGATGGAGTCAACAGGAATGGGCTTCCACAATGCTGCTTTTTGGTTAAATATGGTGATCCTTTATCCATTGGTAAGGTGTTTCTTTTTGTTCATGATTCAGAGTGGGATGGAAGCAAAACAAGCTTTCAGAGGGGTTGTTTTATTTTTGCTTTTTCCGTTTTCCATGCATATTTATTTTATTTATACAGAGGCCCTGTTTTTTATGCTGGTGATGGCTAGTTTTTTATTTATTGTAAAAAAGCAATGGTTGTTTTTTGCAGTTTGTGGAGCATTTGTAACGCTTACACGCCCGAACGGTTTAATATTGTTTTTGCCTTTTTTATTTTATACCATTGAGAACTATGGCGGGCTTAATTGGAACTCAATCAAAAAACTAATACGGCAGCCATTCGTTTATACCTTGTTAGTTATGCCGCTGGCATTTGTCATCTGGATGTATTACCAGCACTTGGTTGCTGACAATTGGATGGCCTCTGCAAATGCCCAGTCTGGTTGGAAAAAGCATTGGATGTTTCCATTGTTAGCGTTGTTTAGAAATGGTTTTTGGCAGGAGCAATTGGCTTCTATTTATTCTATTTTAATCATGTTAGTTGCCATTTACTATTTTAAAAAATGGGCGGTTTCTATCAATACCTATGTTTGGATTGTTATTTTATTGCCACTCTCGGCCGGTTCGGTAATTAGTATGACCCGTTATTTGTCAATGCTGTTTCCCTATTTCATGGAAGCGGCTGTCTCTAAATGGCTGAATAAAAATTATAAATTCGTTTTGTTCGTCTTCATTATGTTGCAATTAGGGGTTTTGAAAATGTGGATTGAAGACAATAGTTTGATGTATTGAATTGTCTATAAATTAATCTAAAATATTCAAACAACAATCTGCATTTTTGCAAAACATTTAAATGGAAGTAAGTGCAATCTATAACAATTGGTTAAATTTAGGTAGGGCCATCACCCTTGTTGAAAATAATTATGAGGAAGGACGTCTGCTCTTAAAATCACTCCCATTTAAAACAAACATTCCCGTTGTTGGTATTACAGGCCCCCCAGGTGCAGGAAAAAGCAGCCTCGTTAATTCCTTAATTACTTTTTTATTAAAGAAGAATCTTAAAATTGGGGTTATTGCTGTAGACCCTACTTCTCCATTCAATTATGGTTCATTATTGGGCGATAGGGTGAGAATGTCCGAACATTTTAACAATGCAAATGTCTTTATAAGGTCACTCGCCACCCGCGGCAGTTTAGGTGGATTGTCGGCTAAAATTTATGAAATTACAGATGTGATGCGGCATGCAGGTTTCGATGTAATCTTCATTGAAACTGTAGGGGTTGGTCAGAGCGAGGTAGAAATTGCTGGTTTGGCGGATACAACAGCAGTCGTACTTGTTCCTGAAGCTGGCGATGAAGTGCAGACCCTTAAAAGTGGTCTCATGGAAATTGCCGATATTTTTGTGGTTAACAAAAGTGATAGGGATGGAGCCGATATTTTTATGCGTAATTTACATGCCTTGGTGCATCAAAAACCCCTAGGGCAATGGGCTGTTCCTGTTTTGAAAACAGTAGCTACCACCCAACAAGGTATAGAGGAATTATGGTTGGCTATAGAAAAACACAATAACCTAAAAGAAAACAAGGAGCATAGGCAATTGTTGTTATTAGAGAAAGCTCTACAATTGATACAAAACGAAAAGATGAAAGGTATTGATAAGCAAGCACTGAGAAATGACTTATTTGAAGCTTCAGAAAAATCAGGCTTTAATCTTTACCAATTTATCAAACATTATTTAGAATAAAAATGATAGCGATACTAAGCGGCTCAGCCCGCAAAAATAGCAATACTTTAAAGGTTGCCAAAGCCATAAAAAATACCATATCTGAATTATCACCCGAAGAATTGGTGCATATCGTTGACTTTAATGGATACGATATTCCTTCAATCAACAAGGGATTTATGAATCCAAACGCACTTTCCGAATGGCAATCTGAGTTATTTAATGCCATGAGCGAAGCAAGTCTAATTTTTATCCTTACGCCCGAATACAACTGGTTTCCAAGTGCCGAAATAATTCAAATGATTCATACTTTCGGAGATACGCCTTATGCCAGTGCATGGCAAGATAAAGTATTTGTGACTTGTGGTGTTTCAAACGGAAGAGGTGGCAGAATGCCGGCCGTTCAACTTGGATATGCGATTAACAAAATAATCAGTGTATTTAACTACGAAAGCATGGTAAGTGCTAAGATGTTTGAATCTCAATTTACCCCTAAAGTAATCGATGAAAACGGACATTCATTGGGTAGCGAAGAATACGATAAAGGAATGAAAGCATTTGTAAGTTACAATTTACATTTGAATAACAAGCTTAAAAAATGAGCTTATTTTGATTGTTAACTGATAGAATTATTAAAAAAAATGCTTTAATTTGCAGTGATTTATGAAAAATTTAAAAGCAAACGACCTAGTAGCCCAAATAATAAAAGAGATTGAGAAAAACAGTGTTAAACCTGCAAAACTAATCCCTATGCTTAATGAATTGCGTGAATTGGCTAAAACAGAAGAAGATCCTTTGATAACCCGTTCTATCCGTTTAGTTTGCGAACATTTGGAAGAAAAAGGTGGTTGGGAATTTCAAACTTTAGAAGATAGCGAAGAAGTTGAAGAAAATTTGACTTATTTGATTTCATTGTACGAAAAAAGTGATAACAAATACAACCGTGATGAGATTCGTGAAATAGCGAATAACATGACAGCTGCTGCCTAATATGAAATCTAAATTTATCCATATCACAAACATTGTTTTGTTGTTGCTAGTTGTAATATACAGCACACCCATTCAGTTTTTGCATAATTGCGATAGATACCACCAACACCATGCGTCTGCATCCATTGAAATTGCCCACCATGAATGTTATTTATGTGATATTCAACTAACCAGTTTTGTACCGCCAAATTCAATAATTTTCACTTTTCTTGTTTTACTTTTAGGGACATTCTTATGTGCCAAATACATTCTCAGACTTTCTCAGTTCAATAAACAAATTTCGAATAAGGGACCCCCTGTATTAAGGTTAATCTACGCTTAATATCCAAGGTCTTTTTTCACCCATAAACCATAGATTCTAAATCATGGTTTATCAAAACAATTTGTATTGAAAATATTTTTAATAACCATTCATCTATTTTTTTCGCTTGCTCTTTTTGGTCAAAAAAGTGACTGTCACTTTGTACTCAAAGGGGTTGTAATCGATAGTGCGGAAAATAAGCCATTAAGCCTTACTAGTATTGAATTAGTTGGCAATTCTACACAAGTTACATCATCGGATAAAACGGGTCATTTTGTTTTAACAAAGTTGTGCCAAGGTGAAATAGAATTGCATGTCAACCATTTGCAATGCGAGCATATTCATATAAGTCTCAAAATTTACAGTGATACAACCATTTTTATTTTACTTCAACACACGAACCACGCCATAGAGAAGGTTACTTATACAGCCAAGGCGGAGCAGGATAATTTGGAGAGAATTTCACTCAAAAAAATGGACTTGCAAAAAGGTGGAAGTATTTCCGAATTAATGCAAAATATTGGCGGGGTAACCTTGTTAAAAACCGGAGGATCGATCTCAAAACCAATTGTAAATGGTTTGCATAGCAATAGAGTGATTATTTTAAACAATGGGATTCGTCAAGAAGGACAGAATTGGGGTGCAGAACATGCACCTGAAATTGATGCTTTTCTAGCTTCGGAAATTGAATTATTAAAAGGTCCTGAAGCCTTGCGATATGCAGCCGATGGCATTGGAGGGGTGCTGATGGTAAAGCCACCTTCTGTTTTTAATGAAAAAGCAAATGTTTTAAAAGGTGAATATAACTTAATTGCTGCTACCAATGGACGAGGAGCGACCGCTTCATTAATTCTTGGAAGCCAACTATTCAAAGTTCATCCAATTTATTGGCGTATTCAAGGTACTTTGAAAAGAAATGGAAATTTAAGGACTCCTAATTATTTTTTGGCCAATACTGGTTTATCAGAATCGAATTACTCAGCCGCCATTGGTTATCAAAACCAGCGATTAAAATTTGAATTATTTTACAGCGAATTTCAAACAAAAATTGCCATTTTCAAAGGCGCACATGTTGGAAATATTAATGATTTATTAAAGGCTTTTCAATCAGATACACCAATGTATACCTCGGAGTTTACTTATAAAATTGATCGCTCTTACCAACAAGTGAAGCACCAATTGTTCAAATCAAATGGAGAATGGTTAATTGATTCAAAAAGTAAAATACAATTTACAGTGGCCTATCAAAAAAATCACAGGCAAGAATACGATATATTGAGATCAAACAATTCGTTTAAAGGGCCCGATTTCGACTATTATATTAATACACTAACAAGCGATATTGCTTTCTTAAAAACAAACTTACACAAGTATAAACTTATAACCGGTTTGAATGGACTCTACCAAGCCAATAGTTTTACTGGCCGTTTTTTTGTTCCTGGATTTTATAACAGGGGAGCAGCCGCTTATTTTACAACTCAAAGAACATTTAATAAATGGCAGCTTGAATTAGGTCTAAGATATGATTATAAAAGTATTACAGCTTATTTATGGAATGGCTTAAATTTGAAAGTCAAACAGCTAAGTTTTAATAATGCTACTTATGCAGCCCAAGCGAGCTATCAAACAAACAAGCAATTAAAATTCACTTTTACGAGTGCAAGTTCATGGCGTCCACCTGCACCTAATGAATTGTATAGCAATGGGCTTCACCAGGGGTTAGCAACTATTGAAGTTGGTGATTCAGCCTTGCATCCCGAAAGGTCCTATCACAATGCAATGCAAATGCAATATGCTTCTAAGAAGTTAGTTGTAGAATTAGAGTTATATCAAAAGTTTATTTTTGGTTTTATCAATTTAGTGCCAGCCTTGCCTGCACAAGTAACTATAAGAGGCGCGTTTCCTGTTTATAAATACATACAACAAGATATTAGCATGACGGGTTTAAATTTTGCCACGAAAATAGAATTGAAAAAATTCTATTTCACAAAATTAAGTTCGAATTTATTATTTGCGAGTGTTTTGAAAACACATGATCCACTGAGTCAAATGCCGCCTTTATCAGGTAAAATAACAGTTGGTAGAAACATGAAAAAGTATACTTATCAGTTGTGGTGTTCAGGAACGGCAATGCAATATAGATATGTTGAAGGTAGCGATTATGTAGCACCACCCAAGGGCTTTGTGCTTTTTGGTTGCGATGCAACTTATGAATTTAGGATAAAGAATCAGCTTGTAAAATTCAATATATCCGTCAATAATTTATTGAATACCAACTACCGAGAATATTTAAATAGGTTTAGGTATTTTGCCAATGAGCCAGGCTTTGGATTGACTGCTCGTTTAATTATGCCTTTAAATTTAGACCTCCAAAAAAACAAATAAAAACAATATTAAAATGAAAAAAAATCAGTTAAAATGGACTGCAATAATTGCTGTTATTGCCTTGGGTATCACTTCTTGTAAAGAAAATACACCTACACCTTCGAATCCACCTGAAAATGAAACAGAATTAATTACAACCGTTAGGCTGGTGTTTACAGATACATCGAATCAAACAGTTAGGGTGGCTTCTTTTTCTGACATAGATGGGCCAGGTGGCAATGCACCAACAATTTTTGACACCATAAAGTTACAGCCAAATAAAGTATATAAAACAAAAATTTACTTGCTTGATGAAACCAAAAATCCAGTCGATTCGATTTCAAATCAAGTTTTGACAGAAGGGGCAGATCATCTATTTGTATTTACAAAAACGGGTGTTAATTTACTTTTTAATATGACAGATGCAGATAAAAATAATTTGCCCATTGGATTAAGTTCCCTTTGGACGGCTGGAGCCAATTCATTTGGATCGGTAACTGTTGTTTTGAGACATCAGCCAGGGGTAAAGGATGGAACTGTTAATCCAGGAGAAACCGATGTAGAGATAGTCTTTCCGTGTAAGATTGAGTAAATATTTAATTGAATTAATTCATGTAAATCAAGGGTTTTAATTTGTTAAAAGAATATAATTTAATTTGTTATTCATGTTAGAAGAGTTTATTTTCGACACTTATTTAAATTCGAACATGAGAAAATTCTTACTCTGCTTTTTCATTCTTACTTGTGTTGAACTATTGGCGCAGACGCCAAGAATAAGCTTTCAATCAAATGACGGATTGACTAATATTAGTTTTAGTTTTTCAGAAATATATTATCCTAGACAATATATGTTTGATACTACTCCCAATTTTAATTCCAAATATTTAAGGGTTAAGGTTCCAATAGATTGGACTGATACTGTTCAAAATCTTAAACTCAATAGAACCTATTATTTTAGGAGTCGATATACTTCTGGTCCTAATACTAGTTGGATTAATTCCGAGTATTATACTGCAACTTATCCTATCCTTGAATTACTGACAAATAAAAGTCTTGTTTTTTTTGATAAGCCTATGTATTACTATGATGCTCGGTATAGTGTAGATGCCGAATTATGGTATGATACTATTCCAACTTTTAATAGCAGTGCCTTGAAAAAGTTTAAATCGAACACAAGAGGTGCCAAATATTTATTCGACAATACTGAAAATTTTAAAACGTATTACTTAAGGGGGCGTACCTTTGTTAAAAATGACACCTTGCCTTGGCGTACTATAAAGGTTACAAATAAATTTAAACCGACATTTACTTATGGTGAATCAGGATGTAAGGATACAAATTCTATCACTTTTAATATATGTTCATATAATTATATTACAAATGCAACTAGTTTTACAACAACTGCTTTTATTTATTATAATGATAATAAAATTGATTCTAACAAAACATTTTCTTATTGCAATCAATATGGAATTACTGATACCAATAAAATTAAAGTGATTTCAATTTCAGATATTGTTTTTCCAACATATTCAAAGAAGTACATTGATACAACCTATTTCGAAAGTCCTTTGAAAGCATTTGTTCCAATTGATTTGAGAATTGATAATGGCGGCAATGGGAAAATAGGTTTTAATTTAATGAATGTGCCTTGTAATACGAGAGTTGAAGTTGAATTATATACTGATAGCACGCTAACTAATAAGGTTCAAACCTATGCTTCAAATAATTCGTCAACAATATTTAATATACCATGGGATCCGTTCTCTAACAATATGATAAGATATAGATTTAAAAAGTTTAAGTCTGCTTCCGATTGGATTTATTACAGCAATAAGAATTTTGAAATTAGCTTGTCGTTTTATGCATCTTATAAGGATACAACTTTATCTGACTGGTCGCCGTATAAAAATTACACTAATAACAAGTATAAAATGGAAGTTTGGGTGGACAAAACACCTGATTTTAATTCAGTGAAATTAACTAAAATACTTGTAAGAGACTCGAGTTATTTGTTAGTAAATAGTATTTTTGCCAAATACAATTATGCAAAGTGTCGCATGGTTAACAATCGGAAATTTACTCTCTGGTCGAATACAATTAGCAAACAATTTACAAATGCGTTGATAAAACCTATTTTACAGTATAACTATCCTACTTCCAATATTAGTGCTTATCCTTTATCGCCACTCGATAAGTCGGAATTGCAACTCGGCAGAACACCAACTCAATTTCATAAAAGCATAAGTTTTGATTATACGAATTTTCTTGATACACTTGATTTTAATGAAAATGAAATTGTATACTATAGAGCAAGAAGGTATACAAAAATAGATACATCAGATTGGGGTCAAGTGCTTTCTACGCAATTAAAGATTTCCAACTTTTATTGTGTTACACCTTATATTACTTACGATGGTAATGCGAGTAATAAAGACACATTCTATTTGCGTTGGTCGGAGAAAAGTCCAAGTAACTCCGAAGGATATTATTTATATTTAGGAAAATCGAAAAAGGATTTTAATGCAATTGTATCGGTTCCAAAAGGCGTAAACGAGTACTTGGTGAATAAGAAAGACTTTCCATCTAATTGGTATTATGCATTATATCCAGTTTGTGGAATAAACCGAAATAATACGCTTATAGAACCTATATGGAAACCTTTAAATGCAAATACAACCTCACTATTTAATTCAGAAATTGTAACATATCCTTTCTATTTTAATGCAGGAGTAAATTTAATCCAATCCATTTCCGAACAATTATCTCAATGTGAGATATATGATTTGCAAGGACGCTTAATTATTAATCAAGCGATAGAGGCCAATGGTACTTTGGTTTTGTCTCAACTATCTAGTGGTCGTTACTACGCCCGTTTTTCTAACCCTTATTGTAATTATAATATTTCCTTTTTTATACCATGATAAAAAACCTTTTAGGAATAATTATCTTCCTGCTTTTTTTTAATAAAGTAAGTGGCCAAAACATTGAACCGATGATGTGCGAAGGCAAGCTGCCTGATGACCTTAAAAAATCTTTGTCAGAGATTATCAATAATAAAAATCAAACTGAATTCAGTAAGAATAATTTAGTCGGCATTTACGAAATTTTTGCGAGCGGTAAAGTGGTTTATGGCAATAGGGCATGGCAAATGGTTAATTCAATAGGGCAGAAGATTATTCAATCTAACCATCTCGATACAAATGTTAATTTCTATATCTTAAGAAGTTCCATGTACAATGCCTTTGCCACAGACGAGGGTTATGTATTTGCAACAACAGGGTTATTAAGTCAAATTAGTAATGAGGATGAATTGGCATTCATTCTATGTCATGAATTATCGCATTATATACTTAAACATAATCTGCAACGTAAAATACAAGCGCAGGAAAGTTTGAAAAAAATGCTAAAAAAAGTAAAAGCCGATCGAAAAAACTCTAAAGATAAAGTCAAGTTTAGCACCTTAGACGCCTACCTCAAGGATATTTATAAATTTAGTAGAATGAATGAATTTCAAGCAGATAGCTTAGGATTGGTTTTATATAAAAATGCGGGATATAATTTAGAGAATATTTTATCATCCGCTAAAAAACTACAATACCAAATGCCTCTTTTGCATGAATCTAAATACAATCCTCTTTTATTGGAGCCCAAAGCTGATTTGGAGTTTTTAAAAGAAGTAACATACGCTTGTATTGATGAAAAATCATATACCGAACTTTCTGGTATTAAAATAAAATTAATCGAAGATGAATTGTCAGAGGATTTATCTAAAGATACTGTTTATAGTTCTCATCCCGATTGGAGGGATCGTTATAATAAATTAGAATGGTATATCAAGAAATCGGGTGTTGGCTTATCCACCAATACAATTTTTCTTAATAAGGAGACCCGTTTTCAATGTTTGTCAGAATCATTTCTTACAGAGTATAAAATAGGAAATTACTTAAATGCCTTATCTTTTTTGCTGATTCTTGAATCTGATTATGGCAGCAATAGTAATATCCAGCAGTGGAAAGGTATTTGTCTTTCATCATTGTACATGACTTATTTTGAAAGTGGTAAAGAAATACCAATAAAAGTCTCGACATTGGCCGATTCGACATTGTTTGTTAACCATTTATTACGACATTTATTTACTTGGAATAAGGAGGAAATGCAGGCCATTGCTTTTTATTACAATGCTAGTTTTTCTGAGTCAATTGATTTGAAAAAAATAAATAATTTTTATCAAAAAAAACTTGGGAAGAATATTGGAAAGTTAAATTTAATAGAATCACGTGATTCTATTAAATTTAGTGATTGTAAAAAAGATATTTACTATTTTACTGTAAAAAAACCAATTTTAACGGTGGTTAAAAATAGTATTGCAAATATGGATACATCAGGTTTTGGGAAAATTTGGACCCAACACGATTTTACTCAAATTAACCGCGATGAAACCATGGGCATATTTTCTGATGATATTCCTAATGCCTATCGTTACAAAAGTACTAAAATAGATTCCATTATTTTAGTTTCACCTAATTTACTGGTTACTCCAGGGCCTAACACCAAAGAATTTAAAAACCCCCTAGTCGTTAGCGAAAAGAAAACAATTTTTAGTAATGAAATTATAAATTATGGTAAGTTAAATGACATGTATTATACTAACCTTGATTATAATAATAAATTGAGTTTAACAACAGAAGCTTATAATCAATATTATTTGTCCATTGAAATGATTACTGAATTGCTAATTATTAACGATAAAGGTAGTTGTCCATTAAGTATTTTATATGCGGATAGAATTATTAAGGAAACTAAATGCACTAAGATGCAGTTTATGCAGATTCAATACTATAACTCGCGTTCAAATTTCCACGTAGGTTCTATTTTCTTAGAGTCCGTGATGTTGCCATTTTCTTTATTCTCTTGCACTGATTTAGGAGGAATAGTTTCTCAGTTTTATACCAACACTAAAATAATCAGCATCGTTGTCGATCTAAAGGATGTAAATATCAATTTGGCCACTTTGTATAATTCCAATTTGAAATTATCAAATGATAATTTATCAATTGCAGCACTTAAAATTCAGTCTGATACTAAAAGTTGTTTAATCAATGAATAAAGAAAAGTTCATCATCGTTTTACTTTTTATGTGTTCATTGAATTTAATGGGGCAGAAAATTAGATATAGATATACATTTAAAAATTACAGAGTTGCAATAGGGGGAGGATTGGGATATAGCCCAATAATGCTTTTCAATCCAGCACCTTATAATTTAGCACCTTGGAAAGCAGCAAAACCAAGCATTAAACTAGAGCTAATAACAGGCCCTAGAGTTGCATTTAATTTCGGGTGCCAACTTGAGCAATATAAATTTAATATAAGTCCTGAAGTTGAATTATATGATGTTCATAATTTCGGGCGTTTTTTTGCTAAAATTAATACCAAAGCAAGGGCTAGAAATTTAGCTTTTACTTTTGATTTTAGAAGATACTCAACTTATCATGGCTACATCGCGCCAGTTGGGCGATACATGACCTATGGTTTGTCATTAAACACGATGACAACACTAGTAGATAGTTATACTTTTAAATTTAATGACCAGATAAATGGCACAACAACTTATTTCAAACCAGAAACTAAGGTAGTTTTGAAACCAATATATGGCATTCGATTTGGTTATGGTAAAAAACGATATCTGGGTCAAAAATTAAAAACATTTCTTGAGTATCAGCTTCTGTTCGATTTAAAAATGGGCTATTTTGGTAAAGG
>JAQSCZ010000058.1:0-11114 GCA_029945665.1 bacterium
GGTGCAATTTACAATATTACGTATACTTGTGCAAGCTTTCTGACAGTCATATTATATTATTATTTAGTAGCATTTAATCCATTTTGAAATATAACAAGCCATTTGAACAGTTATAAATAAACAGGGTCTCCTGATTTATTCTAAGACGGCAAGTTATAATAATAATTTGATATATCATTATCTGATGTGTAGGCTCCCCTTTTTAAGTACGCATCAAAAATAGACATTTTCATTTTATTTCCAATTGTGTTGTTAACAGAGCTTCATGGAGCGGAGGCGTAGCCGGAGCGGAATGAAGCTCTGTTTTGTTTTTTTTCAATAGCCTGTAAGCTACCGGAGGTAGTCCTCCCAGTGCATCATGTGGCCTTTCATTGTTATAATCCTTTGTCCATATATCGGCAATCTCCCTAACTTCATCTATTGATTCAAATAAATAAGCATCCAGTACTCCTTCTCTGAATGATTTGTTAAAACGCTCGATATAGGCGTTTTGTGTCGGCTTGCCTGGTTGTATATAGTGGAAGTCGATTGATTGCATCTGGCTCCATTCTTTTGCTAATTTTGCTATAAATTCTGGACCGTTATCCATTCTTATTTTTTGGGGTTTGCCATACCTGTTAATCAAATGACGTAGCACCCAAATAACGCGACTACTTTTTATTGAATAGTCTGCTTCTATAAATAATACTTCTCTATTGTAATCATCAATAACATTAAATGTTCTAAATTTTCTTTTATTCACTAGTGTATCACTTGTAAAATCAATACTCCAAGTGTGTGTAAAAATAGCAGGAACCTCTAGTTGAACTTTCGCTCTAGCTGGTAATCTCTTTTTTGATTTGCGTCTGAGTGGCAATCCGATTTGTTGATATACACGATGTAATCGCTTATGATTAATAATCTCTCCAGTGTTTCGAATTCGATAATAACTTTTCCAAAATCCTTCCCTTGGATGTTCTTCTGCCAATTGATGAAGCTTATTGATAATAAAGGAATCATTCTTTATTGATTGATACCTAAGACTGCTTCGGCTTATGCGTAAAACTCGACACGCCCTGCTGATGTCGGTTGGCCGATCGGCTCTCATTTCATTTATTATCATTCTCTTTTCGCAGGGCTTTAAAGCTTTTTTTCTATGATGTACTTTGCTGTATCTAGCTCTAATGCTAAGTTTGCATACATCTTTTTCAAGCGAGCATTCTCTTCCTCTAGCTCCTTGACTCGCTTTAGCTCACTGGCCTGCATTCCCCCATAGCGCTTCCGCCATTGGTAGAATGCTGCTCGTGATAAGCCATACTCGCGGGAAATATCTTCTACTGATTTCCCATCTTCGAATTCTTTCAAAATCTTTGAAATTTGTGTCGGTGTAAATTTACTCTTTTTCATTTTTTACGGTTTAAATTTAGTGGTTTATTTCTATTTTTAAAACGTACTCTTTTTGGGGGAGCCTACAACCTGAAGTTGATTTAATTCTAAATTCCTTTAAATTTTTATTGTTTTTAACCCTATATATACTATCAATTACTCCATAAATATCATACGATTTCCAGTTGTCATTGCTATTGAATAAATTATCTAAATTCTTATGACAAATTAAATAAATCAATATAAGTAGTATACCTATGAATAAATTAAAAAATATTTTTCTCATTAAATATTTATCTAGAAATTATAACAAAAGTTGAAGTGGTATATGTATTTGAACCTCCAATGTTAACAGGCATCTTATCAAACAATGGCTTTGATTTAATACCCCAAGTAACTCCATTCATATAGTAAGCTATTTTATGATTTTTATCTAATCCCCGTGAATGTGAATAACCTCCTGCACCAAAACTTCCTCCCAAGTTGTAGCCAGGCGGAAAGAGGGACTCCAACCCTCTGTGTATTTTAAAATACAATAGCTTTTCATTCATTTTTATTACTTGTAAACCTAGTACCATTCGGAATTTTATTGTTTTCCGAAGGTGTCGTCCCATCTAAGGGATTGCATATTTCAAAAATAGTATGGTTAATACATAATTTCCAATTTACTTTTTTTATGCCTTCAAAAAAATCTTTATTGAATAGTTTGCCTTTGTCGTTAAAACTTACTTTTAATAAAAACATACCAATCGGTATGTTTTTTATTTTATGATATGCTAATTTTAAATTGAAGGATTGTTACTTGAATTCGTTCTATTGTGTTTTATAAAATCAAAATAATCTAATTTTGATTTGAATAGCTAACTAGTTCTTACCTGTCAGATTTACTTTATTTGAGGAGATATTTCAAATTCAAGCAGTATGAATTTATGTCTTATGAATGAGATATAAAACTATTGAAAATACAACAACAATAATAAAGACAACTGTGCGAAGATCCATTTTTGGTTCTTTTCTTAAAAAGATATAAGGCAGTATGGACAATGCGAAAAGTACGCCTAGCAGTGTGTAGTGGTTGTCTTCTTCATTGAATTTATTAACCAAATTAAGATCTATGTAAGAGGTCCCCGCTTTAGATAATCCGTAAACACTTATGTCGTCATCCGATTCTGGGTCGCTCTTCAATTCTTCATAATCATCGTTTAACAAGCGCAGTGATATTCTGTCATTTTTGAATAGTTCTGTATAAACGCCATTGGTATTTGTTGCCTCAAATTTGAGTGAATATATATTGAAATTGCAAGGGTATCCATTGGCTCTGATATTGATGTATGCAGAACTGCCTCTTCCGTTTTTTTTAACATAAGTTGGCGCAGCTTTTAATGTTACATTTAAAGTTTTCAAATCTTTGTCACTTACAGAAATGTCGCGCATAAAACCATAAATAGAAAATGCCATAAGTAAGATTGGAAAGGCAATGAAAAGAATTTTCGCCCAAAGAGGGGCCTCTTCAAAAGCACTTGGTATACTTGCTTCCACTTTTGATGGAGTGCTTGCTTTTTTGAATTTCAATAAACGTCTTTCTTTTCTACTCATTACAATAAAAAATCGGTTTACTGCTGTTGCTTTAATTTCCACCTTCTAATGCCTTCATTAAAGGTAGCGGTTAGTTTATCTCTGCTACCACTGAAACATACTTTGAAGTCTGAACCATCTTTCTTTGTTATTAACATGTATGGTGAGTATGTTGCTCCGCAATAATAAATGGTATCAATGGATGCAACATCTTCATAAAATGCATAATGTACCTCCATTTTTTCCTCCAAACCCTTACTGTTAAGCCAATATTTTCCAAAGCGTTTGTAGGTAAAGAAATTACCAGCAGTATTCATTCTATCATTGGAGTAAAATTTAATAATGGTTTCATTGCTGTCGAGTAAGCCGAGTTTGCGAATCCTGTCTATATCAGATGCATTTAACTGTTCGCCACTTACAATAGAATTACATGAAGCCAATAAAATTATAAAAATCCAAAATACCGATTTTGCCATTTTGTTTAAAATTAATGTGCAATAACAACCTTTTTTGAAGATGATCCTGCCAACCAACTGAGTGTAATGGTATAGATGCCTGCAGGCCATTGGGCGGTAGGGATGCTCACCTCATATCCTTGTTTCATTTGATGGTAAATGTTTTTACCTGTTGCATCATAAACGTCAATCCACTCGTCAGGATCGCATGACATGTAGTTAAAGCCTATTTCAACAGATGTATTGGCAGGGTTGGGTTGCAGATACCAATTGTTATGAAAAAGATCGGGATCATATTCGGGGTTATGAATCGCAATGCTTTTGTCATACATGGCCAATACATAATCTCCTTTTTGTGCATTCCTAATTAATACTTTTCCGGCCTTGTCATTTTTATTACCCGTTGTAAATTGCAAGTCGGGCCAAGGTCGCCAATAGTCGCCCGGAAAGCCACGGTAAAGTACCGTTAAACTGTCTTCTGTTTTAAAGATCAATGTATGGTCTAAATAGCCAGTTGAAGCCGAAGCCCCTGACATACGCCCATCGTAGGTTAACTCCAAATCCATGCTGTCGCTGCTGTTCCAAATACCATCGAGCGTTACATAGCGGTAGTTGCTCATGGCAGGTTGGGCAGTTACAAATTTTTCGGGCCCAATCCAATGGTGTTCCAAGCGGATGAGCGCAGTATCCCTTAAATTTTTTGTTGTGAGTTTACCTATCATTTCAGGTACATCGAAAGTGCTATTGCTAGCGGTTAAAAAAGTTTTATCGGTAATGGCATCACTCAATTTTTCATCATAATCTAAACAAACAAAAACCGGTTTAAAAGATAAATTGAAATTGAAATTGTCGGTTTCATTATTGATTACAATGGTTTGTTTTTCGAAGGTGTTTCTATCTTTAAAAAAGAAAATTTCTATGGGTAAATTTTTGTATAGTTTATTGGTAAAACGAGGTCGCTGTTCGGTTGTAATTTTTAATTGAAAAGGACCATTACCACTGTGTATTTGCTCGCGAATAATTACATGGGGTGCGCCTTTTTCATAAATCCAGTTGGTAAAAAAATCTACCGCTTTATTACCACCACCATTTTGTTCGAATAGGGTTTGCAAATTTTGAGAACTAGCATTTTTATAGCGGTAGGCAGTTTGATAGGCTTTGCATGCTTTGAAGAAAACCGAATCTCCCATTACACTTCTTAAACTGTGAATGACATCGGCTCCTTTTTTGTAAACATGGCTGCCATAAGTTTGTGTGGTTGGAATATTAATCATTGAGAAAACTGCACCATCTCTTACATGCGCAAATCGCGTAACAAATAAATGATTAGCAGCAATAGATTGTTTATAAGCTTGCTTTCCATACAATTGTTCAGTAAAAAAATGTTCACAATAGCTGGCCCAGCCTTCATTCAGCCACATTTCACCAGCATCGGCACAAGTTACAGCATCGCCCCACCAATGGTGCGATAACTCATGAGCAAATAATGTTTCGGAATTCTTGGTGCCATCTGCATTAACGTTGGGATAGGTAATATTGCCAGCGTGTTCCATGGCCCCCGCATTAAAAGGCACTAAATTATAACCTACTTTATCGTATGGTTGTGCGCCAAATGCTTTTTCAAATGCATGAATTGCAAAAGGTAAGTTTTCAAACGAGCTTTTTATTTTGTTGGTGTCGCCAGCAGCGCAATACAGCCATACAGGGAATTTATTTTGAATACCATTGAATTCGGATTTTAAAATGCTGAACTGACTGACAGAAACAGCCGCTAAATAGGCACTCATGACATGGTCTTCGCGGTAATGCCATGTTTTTGAATTGCCGTTATTTGTAACGCCTTGTAAAATGCCATTGCATGCAGCCACATAATTGGTGTCCGTTTGAATATAAAATTCATAGGTGCTTTTAATTGTAAATTCATCGATACACGGAAACCAAGCGCGACCATAAGAATGCGGGTCGACTGTAAAGCCAACGCCTAAATTAAAAGCGTAATTGCCTGTGAAATAAAAACCACCCCATCCGCCTGGATCGGCAGCAGGTGTACCTTGGTAATATATGGTGAGGGCCGCAATTTCATTTGCAAGGAAAGTTTTATTGAGATTGATATTTAAGGATTCACCTGTTTGCGTGAAGTTAAGTTTTGTTTGATTGTAGGTTATGGAGTCGACAATGAGTTTTGATAGATCGAGACGCACCTTGTTCATGGCCATTTTGAATTGTAAAGTTTGGATACAATGTCCACTGATTTTTTTTGCACTAAAATTACGAATGTCCAAATGGATTTCCGTGTTGGTGATTGCGAGTGAATCACTTCTAAGCGCCATTAATTGCGCCGAAATACACACCAGAACCATTGTTAGCAGAGGTTTGATAAACGTCATATAGTTGTGAAATTTCAAAATTAACATTATTTTTACACCTTGTAGTATAAATAATATGAAAAAAGCCTTTACAATTTTATTAATCATTTGTGCATTGAAGCTCGATGCTCAAATTACGATTACCGCCTCTAATATGCCTACCATAGGTGATACCATTCGCTATTCAAATGCACCAATTGGAGTGCTTAATTTTGCAAAAACAGGCGCAAACTATTCATGGGACTATAGTGGTTTGGGGATCTCAAGTCAGACGCTTGATAAGTACCAAGCACTAACTTCTACTCCCTATTCAACCTTGGCGTTTACTGGTATGCCAATTGGTTCCATAGGTGTTAAGGTGGCCGATAGCATTGGTCAAGGTCAAGCCGCTTTTAAGAATATTTATAATTTTTATGAAAAACGAACCAATGCCCCAAGTAAGTGGAATGCAGTTGGCACTGGCTTTACCCTTTCGGCCTTGGGCTTGCCTGCAGGTGGGGTATACAGCGATAAGGATGAGATTTACAGTTTTCCATTAAATTACAACGATAAGGATTCAACCACTTTTGCAGTTAAAACCTTATTGGGTAATATTCTTTTTAGTTTGGGTTACTACAAACAAAAAGGTTACAGAATCAATACTGTTGAAGGTTGGGGAACCATTACAACTCCATACGGGAACACGATTAGTTGCTTAAAAATAAAATCTGTTATCAGTGAAATTGATAGTTTGGTTGTGCCTACAGCGTCTTTAAAAGTTGGATTTCCTAATAATCGCGTCGAATACAAATGGCTAAGCACCACTGAGAAAATTCCTGTTCTCGAAGTCGTGGGTACAGAATTAGCGGGTGTTTTTACCCCAACAACAATTAAATACCGCGACCATTTTAGAGCTGTTCCACCCTCAGCGTTTGGACCAAAGGTTAAATTCTCTGTTGATATAGCCTCAGGAAAAACGAATACAGATACGTTTAAATTAATTAATAAAACAACGCCCAATTTTGGTACGGCCTATACATGGACTATTACACCATCAGCTGGAGTTAGTTTTGTGAAATCAACCACAGCAAATTCAACGAATCCAATTTTAGTATTTGCCAATGCCGGTCAATATACTGTGAAATGTGCAGCAAGTAGTTTTGCCGGCAACTCAGATTCAACGGCCGTTAATATGATTACAATTTCTGCTGCTTCAAGTATCACTTCTTCTAAAATGGAAAGCAACATCGCCTATCCTAATCCTGTACAAAGCAATTTGCATTTTGTTAATCCAGCCTTCGAAAAGTCTGTTTGCAGAGTCTTTAATTTGTCAGGTCAATTGGTTATAGAGCAACTAATAACGAACGATTTGATTTTAAATTGTACAGCATTGCCATCGGGTAATTACACCGCAGTGGTAAGTGGTAATGGTCAATTGTTTTATCACAGTTTTATTAAAGAATAAAAAATTCAACACACACAAACATCTATAAAATGAATACAAACTACAACATGAATTTGGGCCAATTGTTAAAAAATAAATGGCTGCTAACCTTGTGCCTGCTGATGGGTACATCGCTTCTAAATGCACAGAATGTAAAGGATTCTTCTTTTCAAGTATCGGCCAATGTGAATGCATCTAATCACAGTATCAAACTGAACTGGATAATAGCTGGTGGCAATGGTTTTCAAGTGCATCGTAAACCTGTGGGAACAAACGAATGGGTAACCTATATTGGTAAAACAAATACCTCGTCTTTAACAGATACCTCGGCTAAAATTGGTGTCGCCTACGACTACCGAATCATGAAATTGTATGGCAACAGTGTTTATCAAATTGGCTATATCAGTTCAGGCATCAATTTGCCTTTGGTCGATTTCAGAAATGCCATTCTTATTGTTATTGATTCGACGAATTATAACGCACTTAGCAATGTCGAAAAAACACAATGGTTGAATGATTATATAGCCGATGGATTTTTGGCATCTTTCTTACAAGTATCGCCAACAGCCAAACCCCCAGCGATTAAAGCAAAAATTAAAACATGGTACGATAAAAGTCCATTGACAAATACTTACTGTTTACTAATTGGAAAAGTAGCAGTGCCTTATTCTGGGTTGCAAGTACCAAATACTGTTAATTTGCCTCCTGATGCACATACAGATCATGGTGGCGCTTGGCCTACAGATTGTTATTATGCCGACATGGATGGCGACTGGACCGATGATTACACAATGGTATCTGGTGTAGGTAGAGTTCAGAATCAAAATAATCCTAGCGATGGTAAGTTCGATCAGCACTTTATTCCCAGCGATTTGGATATTCAAATTGGTAGAGTTGATTTAAGTAATTTGCCTTCACAACCCTTATCTGAATTACAATTGATTAAGCAATATTTGCGAAAGCTACACCAATTCAAAGCTAGTATTATTAAGCCCCGCGATAAAGCATTTATTTCTGATAACTTTGGTTTCTTAGGTGGCGAAATGCCCATGCGCAGTGGGTGGAACAATGCCTCTGCGTTAGTTGGATCGACTAATATAAATACAACAGGTAATTTTATGGACAGTGTTAAAGCCAATAGTTATATTTTTACAGATTTAATAGGTGGCGGTTGGTATACCACTTGCAATGGTATTTATACTTCTGCCAATTATAAGGATAGTTTATTGTCTGTATTTAACGTACAATTTGGTAGTTATTTTGGCGATTGGGACAATACGGATAATTTCTTAAGAAGTTGTTTGGCAAGCAAAGGATTTACTTTAACTACTTGTTGGGCAGCGCGTCCACACTGGTATTTTCAGCACATGGCATTGGGCTATTCGGTTGGGTTCTCAACCATTTTATCGCAAAATAACAGTACCGATATGACCTTGTCAAGCGGCTTTATGGGCAGCTATAATGGCAGTTATTTAGACCGTAGAATTAGCATGACCTTAATGGGCGATCCCTCATTGCGCATGAAGTATTGTGATATGCCAAAAAGTGTGACTGCAACGAATGTTAATGCTAATAAAAATGTAAAAATTGATTGGGCAGCGGCAAACGAGCCTGGCATGTTAGGTTACCATATTTACAGAGCAACAGATGCCAATAATTTATATTTCAGAATTACAACCCAACCCGTTACTGGATTAACGTATACCGATATTGATCCTTATGCAGGCAACAACCACTACTTGGTAAAAACAGTTAAATTAGAAAACTCTAATGCAGGTTCTTACTACAATACAAGTATCGGTGCAATGGTAACAGCGAGTGGGGTAAGCGGAACAAATACAGCTTTAACCATGGCCTCAATTGTTGATTTTAATATGTATCCAAATCCTGCCAATGCATCCGTTCATATTGAGGTAGCCGAGGCACTAACTATTGAAGTAATGACTGTCAATGGGCAAATCGTTTATTCCACCAATGTCGATAAGCAAACCAATAGTTTTACGATACAAACCACAGAATGGGCCAAAGGTGTTTATATAGTAAAAGTAAATACGATGAATGGCGTTGCAGTTAAGAAATTAATAGTACAGTAAGTCTACTTAAATATATTGTTGATAAGGTCGGGGAACTCCTCGACCTTATTTTTTGCTATTATTCAATATATTTACCTAAAATTGCAACATCAAACTATAATAATAAATCATGATATTAAATGGGAAAAAAGGAATTATTTTTGGGGCTTTAGATACCAAATCAATCGCCTGGAAAGTAGCCGAATTGGCGCATGCCGAAGGTGCTGAATTTATATTATCAAATGCACCAATTGCATTGAGAATGGGAGCCATTAACGAATTAGCTGCCAAAACGAATTCAGAGGTTATCGGTTGCGATGTTACGCTCGAAGCAGATATGAATAACTTAATTGATGCAGCTGTAGCAAAATTCGGTAAATTGGATTTTGTTTTGCACAGCATAGGCATGAGTTTAAATGTAAGAAAGAAAATTCCTTACACCGATTTAAACTACGATTTTATGCATAAGACATTGGATATTTCTGCGATTTCGTTTCATAGATTAATGCAAACCCTATTGAAAAAAGATGCAATGAATGAATGGGGTAGTATTGTTGCCTTGTCGTACATAGCTGCGCAACGTGTATTCCCCGATTATAGCGAAATGGCAGATGCTAAATCATTGTTAGAAAGCTTTGCACGTAGTTTTGGATACCACTATGGCAAATCAAAAAAGGTAAGGGTAAATACCATCAGTCAGAGTCCTACGGCTACAACAGCTGGCAGTGGTGTTGGCGGTTTTGATGCCTTCTTTAACTATGCCGAAAAAATGAGCCCATTGGGCAATGCCCCATCAGAGGCATGTGCGCAATATGTGGTGAGTTTGTTTAGTGATTATACCCGTTATGTAACCATGCAGAATTTATTCCATGATGGTGGCTTTAGCTTTACTGGTATTAGCAACAAATTAGGCGAATAAAAACAGCTTCTAAAATTTAACAGCCCGTGTATTTTATACATGGGCTTTTTTTATATCAATAAATTTGGCCAGGGTAGGCCATTCCTGTGGTTTTGCGTGAGGGATAGAAGCGGATAGCCCGCACCCTATACCCTGCTTTGCTGTGGTATAGGGGAGGACTTGTAGCGTATAGCCCGACCACCGCGCTTTGGCGAGTGGGCACGCCCAAATGATTTTAAAACTATTTGCGTTTGATTACTTTCTCAACTGCATTCACTACATCAATAGTATCTAAATGGTATTTGGCCATTAATTGATCTGGTGTACCGCTCTCTCCAAAGGTATCATTCACTCCAACCATTTCAACAGGAGTAGGAAGATTGCGAGCCAATAATTGACAGATGCTATCGCCTAGTCCACCGTTCATCATGTGCTCTTCGGCAGTAACCACACATTTTGTTTTGCGAACAGAATTTAATATTGCCAAATCATCCAAAGGTTTAATGGTATGTATATTGATAACCTCCGCGCTAATGCCTTTTTCGGCCAATACTTGTGCGGCTTGTATGCTTTTCCAAACCAAATGACCTGTGCAAAAAATAGAAACATCGGTTCCTTCGTAAATAGTCACTGCTTTTCCAATTTCAAATACTTGGTCGGGCTTAGTAAAGATAGCCACTTTAGGTCTTCCAAAACGCAAGTAACATGGTCCTTTGTGATTTGCTATAGCAATGGTTGCCGCTTTGGTTTGGTTATAATCGCAAGGATTGATAACGACCATGCCTGGTAACATTTTCATTAAACCAAGGTCCTCTAATATTTGGTGAGTTGCACCATCTTCGCCCAGTGTAACACCGGCATGCGAAGCACATATTTTTACATTTTTACCGCTGTATGCAATGCTTTGGCGGATTTGGTCGTACACGCGGCCTGTGCTAAAGTTAGCAAAAGTGACAGTGA
>JAQSCZ010000058.1:11124-20266 GCA_029945665.1 bacterium
ATGGTATTTTACCACCAGTGGCTAGACCTGCAGCAACGCCCATCATATTGGCCTCTGCGATACCCATTTGATAAAAACGGTTGGGGAATTCTTTTTTGAATCCATCCATTTTTAGTGAGCCAGTAAGGTCGGCGCAAAGTGCTACAATATTGCTTTTTTGTTTGCCTGCTTCTAGTAAGCCTGCTCCGAATCCGGAACGGGTGTCGTTATTGCCAAGTATTTCTATGGTTTGCATTATAAATTTAATTCGGATGTTGTTGCGGAGGTAATGATAAATTCTTTTTCGAAGGTATAGATGGTGCGGGTTTCAGATTTGCTGCGCCCTATTAAAATGTACTTACCTGGTTGCATAATAATGGTTTGGAAATATTCATCTGAGATATCGCACACCCATTCTATTTTACCATTTACTGTTTGGTAAATGGCTGCTACTAAATTGCTCTTTTTATTGATTTGCAGCCTTCCAGGTTGGTCGATGGTAATAAAAGTTGTTTTATTTTGATCGACAATTACACTGTCGTAATATTTTCTTGGCGTTGTTAATACTTCTAAGTCATAAGCGCCGGTGATGTACCTTTTGGTTGTATTGAAAGCCTGCGCATTGATGGTTTTAGGTTTGTTGTGCACTTTTATAACGGCTTTTAATTCCAAATAATTGGTCAACCCTTTTGATATTAATTGGATATGCCCTTGGGGTACATCAATTGGAATTATATTGTGTTTGCCTACTATTAATTCAATATTTGTTTTGGTTACTGGAGGCATGGTATGCACCGTAATATCATATTTGCGCATGGGGTCGAGAAACAAAGTATCTGGCACTCCTCTGCCATTCATTGTATGATCAAAATTATGAAGCAGTTTTTTGGTGTAATGGTCGTAAATACTCATGGCCACATCTGTTTCTATTGGACGGATTTGTTTATCCAATAGGTTAACTTGGCAACTGGTTGCATTCATAGCTTGGGATATAACAACTCCAATGACATTGTTGGCATCCTTTTCAGTATTGGCATCATAGTAGGTGCCTGCACAATTAAAACTCAGTTTAAATTGATCGGTAGAACCCACACCAACAATAAATGGTTTTAAGAAGATTCCTTTTTTTTGCAAAGCTTGCGAAATAGCGCATGGGTCGCCAGTGCATTCTTCGAGGCCATCGGTAATGATAATAATTAAATTTCGGACGCCTGATTCTGCTGGAAAATCTTTTTCACTTTCTTGCAATGAATAGGCAATTGGGGTCCAGCCTTTAGGCACTAAACTGGTAATTCTTTTTTTGATTAGCACATGGTTATTGGGTGCAAAGGGAACCTCTAGTCGCGAGTCTTTGCAATCCTTTGCATCAACAGTTCTTTGATGCCCATATACTCTTAATGCCAATTCAACATTGCTAAACGACTTAAAACTATCCACCATTTTAAGTGCAATTTTTTTTGCAGCTTGCATGCGTGTGCCTTTTTCAAGGGTTGAGGTCATGCTGCCAGAAGCATCAAAAATAATTAGGATACGTGTTTTTTGTTTCGTTTGCGCATTAACGCTTAGCGCCAATAAAAGCACCAAAGGGAGAATCAATGTTTTCATATACTGAATAAACGTTGTATGCATCAAACTATTGTGTCGCATTAATAATCTCCAAGGGTTTCAGGGAGTTGAGCCAATGCTTTTGCCAATTGCTCGTCGTTAGGCGCAATACCATGCCATTCGTGACTGCCCATCATAAAATCGACACCGGCACCCATTTCAGTTTTCATTAATATAACAATTGGATGACCTTTGCCTTGCAATGCTTTTGCTTTTACATTGGTGTCTAAAATATCTTGCATGTTATTGCCATCCATTTCTAAAACGGTCCATTTAAAAGCTTCGAATTTGCTTCTTAAAGTATCAAATCCCATGATTTCGACAACACCACCATCTATTTGTTGCCTATTGTAATCGACAGATGCGATTATATTGTCGAGGCCATGGTGACCAGCATACATAATTGCTTCCCAATTCTGACCTTCTTGTAATTCGCCATCACCAGTATTCACATAAACGATGTGTGAATCGTTATCCGCTCTTTTAGCTAAAGCCAACCCCACTGCAACAGAGAGTCCTTGACCTAATGAGCCCGATGCAATGCGCACACCTGGCAGGCCTTCGTGAGTAGTTGGGTGACCTTGTAAACGGCTGTTTAATTTTCTAAAAGTATTTAGTTCTTTAATATCAAAATAACCACTGCGAGCTAATACACTATAAAATACAGGACTAATATGACCATTCGATAAAATAAAGACATCTTCATTTTTCCCTTCCATTGAAAATGCTTTGGGATGGTGGTCCATAATATTGAAGTAAAGCGCAGTAAGATAATCTGCGCAACCTAATGATCCACCGGGGTGACCACTTTGAACGGCGTGCACCATGCGAACAATATCTCTTCTAACTTGCGATGCAATTTGTTGTAATTCAATAACGGTAGACATTTTGTTGGGTTGTATTTCTGTAATGGTTGACATTTTAGCGTTTAACAAGCTGCAAAATTCGCCCAATTAATCTGTTTATTTTCGAATACTTCCTTTTTTTTATAAACGAATAATAAACGAAAGGAAAATTGACTGTCTATTTTCAAACAAGTAGAGGTCGATTTTTAGCAGGTTGAATTAAATATTTTGGAATAGATTTTGCTTATGAACGCTCAGAATGAAATCCTTATTTCGATGTTTGTTAACTGTATTATTTCTAACTATATTTGGATTGCAAGCTCAACAAAACTTCATTAATGTGCCTTCATCAGAGGTCACAAAGCAGGGTAAGTTTTTTTTACAACAGCAAATAAATTTTAATGGAATCATTCAAGCAAATTCTACCATTGACTATGGGTTTGGAAAGGGATTCGAAGCAGGATTTAATATTTTAGGGCTTAATTACAACGAAAAAGCAAAGTCGTTTTTTAACAATGATACAAATTTTAAAGATCCTTATAATCCTTTAATTGCATTTAATGCTTTAAAGCAATTTAAGCTTTCTGATAATTCGAACATTTGTATAGGGGGTCAATTGGGAGCTAATTTTAGAAATGGCGTAAAAACGAGAGAAGCTGGAATTGCATATCTTAATTTTTCGAGAAAGGATTTGTTTGGAGAAAACAGTCAGTTGGTGTTCGGTTTATACTATAACAGCAGGCATTATGGAGGGCAAGGGAACCGTTTAGGAATATGGTCTGGTTTGCAAGTTCCAATTACTAAAAAAATATATGGTGTAGTTGAGTCTATTATTGGGTCCAATGCTATTTCTTATACAACGATTGCTGGCATGTATTTTGCGAAAAAAAGTTTACCACTTACACTCGGATTGCAGATTCCGAATGCTTCAAGAAATGCCTATTCCATTGTTTTTGAAATTACATATATACCACAATAGATTTATTATTGTCCAGTATTTTAAGATTTAAAGTAAGGCTCAGTTTTGAGAAATTATACAATTTCAATCCACTTTAAGTCAAGATTAACTAAAAAATATTCCGTTTGAGTTAATTAGTTGGTATTTTGGATACTAAATACTATCGCAATGTTGTTAACTAAATAGAAACGGGTTCTTAGTGCCCGTTTATTAACCGTAACTTTGACTAATTATAACAAATACCCATGAAACAACTATTTTATTCAAACGGCATTGATGTTTTTGGTCCTGTTGATTTGCAAGAATTCAGCAAGAACAGATACTACAAAAGCACCCTTATATGGTATGAAGGTCTCGAAGTGTGGGTGAATATTAACGATTGTGATGAACTAAAACATTTGATTGGAACCATGGCTACTCCTTCCATTGATATAGCTGTCGCTCATTCTTTACCGGATCTTACACCGCCACTCACAAAACAACTTAACACACCAAAAAATAAAGTGAAACGATATGCCATTATTAGTTCAGTTATTGTAACTTTAATCGTATTGCTCTCTTTTTATTATTGGAATATCAAACCAACTAATGCAGCCCCTGTCGCATTGGAAGAAGGCGCATTGCCAATAGAACCCAAAATGATTCCAATCGACAGTGTTGAATTGCTAAAAAAGCAAGAAGCAGAAACCATTCGAAAATCGGCTGAAATAAAAACCTACAGAATGAATTGGTCGAAATTTGTATCGGCTACAACCAATGAATACAAATCTAATGAGCTTGGTGGAATTAGCGATTTAAAAATATTGCTTAAAAATAATTGTCCTTATAAAATTGATTATGTGCTAGTTCAAGTGAATTATCTCAAACAGAATGGGTCAGTTTATTTAACAGAAATGCTGGATTTTAATAATATAGAGGCAAATACTAGCAGTGAACTTTTTGCACCTAATAGCGACAGAGGTGTTAAAATTTCTTGTTCAATTAAAGCCATTCGCAGCGAAGGCCTTAACTTGTGTTTTGATAAAACAGCCAAGAATTTCAAAAAATTGGCAAGTGAAGACCCTTATCAATGTGTAGGTAAATGAAATAAATTTTGAGTTGTTTCATCGTTTATCGTTTTATTAATTGGGATACTTTTTGAACTGTATTGCTAGTTAAACTAACCTTTTAAAGCTTTTTTATAATTTTCAATAACGATTAGTTACCCAATTAATGATAGTTTTAATTTGTAATCAACAAATTCTATATGCATTATTAGTATAAAAAAAGATATTTTTGAAACTTGTTTTAACAAATAATTTTTCTCGTTTTTTATATTAAACCAATGCAAAAAAAAATAATATTCTTTTCTCTTTTGATTTTATCTGTGTCTTGTTTTGCACAAAATACAAGTACCAATTTAAATTCTGCCGAAATTTTACAAGCCATGAAAAAGCTCAATACTGTTGGGTCTGTGCTTTATGTGGCCGCTCATCCCGACGATGAAAATACCCGATTATTGGCCTACCTTGCTAATGAGCGAAAATTTAGAACTGGATATCTTTCTTTAACCCGGGGCGACGGTGGACAGAATTTAATTGGTAAAGAACAAGGCGAATTGTTGGGCCTCATTCGCACCCAGGAATTATTAGCCGCTCGTAGAGTGGATGGCGCTGAACAGTTTTTTACACGTGCCAATGATTTTGGGTTTTCAAAAAATCCTGAAGAAACTTTTAGCATTTGGAACAAGGATAGTATTCTAGCCGATGTGGTGTATACCATCCGGAAATTTAAACCCGATGTTATTATTTGTCGTTTCCCAACTACTGGAGAAGGTGGACATGGTCACCATACAGCCTCTGCCATATTAGCACTCGAAGCCTATGATGCAGCCGCTGACCCTAAAAGGTTTCCAGAACAATTAAAATATGTTGAAGTATGGCAAGCCAAACGCATCTTTTGGAATACCTTTAATTTTGGAACGACCAACACAACAGCACCCAATCAATTGAAAATAGATGTCGGCGTTTATAATAACCTGCTAGGAAATGGTTATGGAGAAATAGCGGCCGAAAGTCGCTCGATGCACAAAAGCCAAGGGTTTGGTTCTGCCAAACAACGTGGATCAATAGTAGAGTATTTCAAATTGTTAAAAGGTGATAGCGTAAAATCAGATTTGTTCGATGGTATCAGTTCCCAATGGAACCGTTTCAATGGCACAGATAAATTACAGAAACAAATCAACTCGACCATTGCCACCTTTAATCCAAGTCTCCCTGCTAAAAGTGTCACGCCTTTGATCGCCATATACAATACCTTAAAATTAATAGAACAGAAAGGTAGTTTTAATTATTGGAAACAATTAAAGTTAAAGGAAGTTGAACAACTCTTGTTGTCATGCTCTGGGTTATGGCTCGAAACATTTGCCAACGATTATATGGCCATTCCGGGACAAGCCATGAATATGACGACGCAAATTCTATGCAGAAGCAATGCAACTGTTAAAATTAACGGACTTTCTTTTCTCAATCAATCAGATACTGTGACTGCATTTACAACAAAAGAAAATGAATTGTATACTTTTAAACACAAGGAAAAATTAAATTCGAATTTAAATTACTCGAATCCTTATTGGTTAAATCTACCGCATAGCATTGGTTTGTATGCAGTGCACAATCCACTCTTAATAGGTTTGCCGGAAAACATTTCAAATACTACTATTTTATACGATCTTAATATTCAAGATTTGAATTTAAGGGTACAACGCCCAGTGGTATATAAATACACAGATCCAGTGAAAGGAGAAATTTACCGACCCATCGAAGTATTGCCACCTGCAACTATTGCCATTTCAGATAAGGTGTTTATATTTACAAATGAAGCCTCCAAGACGATACAATTGACAGTAAAAGCCAACCAAGCCAATGTCATTGGCAGATTAAATATTGTTACCGAATATGGTTGGATAGTTCAAGTGGTTAAACCCGACTTTAAATTAGTCAACAAAGGTGACGAGATAACCATTGATATCAGCATTTCAAAACTGCCAAGTGCAAGAAATAGCGAACTGAATGCTCAACTGCTAATTGAAGGAATCGTGTATAACAAAAGTATTAGCAGAATTGAATACGACCATATTCCTTATCAGTTTATATTAAGTGATGCCAAAGCAAATTTGGTGAGTATTGATTTGAAAAAAACAGAACAAACCATTGCCTATATTCCCGGTGCTGGTGACGATGTTCCTGCTTGTTTAAAGCAGATAGGCTATAATGTTATTATGCTTACCGATGAATTATTGGCCAGCGAAGATTTATCGAAATACAAAACAATTGTAACAGGCATAAGAGCCTACAATACCAATGATCGTTTGCAAGTTTACTACACCAAATTAATGGACTATGTAAAGCAAGGTGGCAACCTCATTGTGCAATACAATACCAACTCGCGTGTAGGTCCAGTAGTTGCTAAAATAGGGCCTTATCCTTTCACTGTTTCTCGCGAGCGTGTGACCAACGAAAATGCCGAAGTGCGATTCAAAGGCGATTCACTCTATGTATTAAATTATCCCAATAAAATTACATCGCGTGATTTTGAAGGTTGGGTACAAGAGCGCGGTATTTATTTTGCAACCGAACTTGATCCTCAATATCAAACGGTTTTTAGTATGAACGATCCGAATGAAAAACCCAATGAAGGGAGTTTGATCATTGCACAATATGGCAAAGGAAATTTTGTTTATACTGGATTGGCTTTTTTTAGAGAATTGCCTGCTGGTGTGCCCGGTGCTTATCGTTTGTTTGTTAATTTACTGAGTCTGCCTCCGCATCAATAATTTAGAAATGGATAGGTCAGAAAAAGAAGAAGCATCTCCAATTTTAAAGTCATGGCGCAATGTGTATGCCCTTGTTATAGGAGTGCTAACACTTGCTATAATCGGTATGTACTTGTTTATGCAATATTTTAAATGAGTGCGATTGATTGGGTTATATTGGGTGTTACGCTTTTTTCTATCATTCTTTATGGTGTTTGGAAGAGTAGGGGCACTAAAAATATTGAAGGCTATTTACTAGCCGATCGCAAATTGCCTTGGTACCACATTGGCTTATCTGTAATGGCAACCCAAGCAAGTGCCATTACCTTTTTGTCAGGTCCTGGTCAGGGTTATAGCGATGGCATGCGATTCGTTCAATTTTATTTTGGTTTGCCCTTGGCCATGGTGGTGCTTTGTATCACCTTCGTTCCCATTTTTCACAAACTGAATGTATACACCGCCTATGAGTATTTAGAAAAGCGATTCGATTTTAAAACGCGCACACTCACTGCTTTTTTATTTTTGTTGCAGCGCGGTTTGTCTACCGGTATTACTATCTATGCGCCCGCCATCATACTATCTACCATACTCAATGTCGATATAACTTACACCATTTTATTCAATGGGCTAATTGTAATAGCCTACACCGTTTATGGAGGCACCAAAGCGGTTTCTTATACCCAATTATTTCAAATGAGTATCATCTTTGCAGGTTTGTTTTTAGCGGCCTATATGGTCGTACATTTATTGCCCGAAAATGTTGGCTTATCGGATGCGTTACACATTGCCGGTAAAATGAATAAACTCAATACCATTGATACACATTTTGATGTAAATAATAAATACAATATTTGGTCGGGCATAATTGGTGGTTTCTTTTTACAACTCTCATACTTTGGAACCGATCAATCGCAGGTAGGGCGTTACCTTACAGGCAAGTCGATTGCACAAAGTCGACTAGGACTTATAATGAATGGACTGATTAAAATACCCATGCAGTTTTTTATTTTATTAATTGGGGTATTGGTTTTTACATTTTATCAATTTCACCAAGCCCCTATTTTTTTTAACAAGGTAGAGGTAACCCATTTAGAAAACAGTGCCTATAAAAGTGAGTTCAATGCTTTACAGGTCAGCTATTCGCAAGCGCATATTGCCAAACAGAAGGAAGTGAATGCTTTGTTGGAAGCCATGCACAGCAAAGATGAAAAGGCCATTGACGAAGCGCGAATTAAAGTGCAAGCTGCAGACAATGCCAATACTGAAATTCGAAAAAAGGTAAAGACCTTGATGGAGAAAAATAATCCGAAGGCCGACACGAATGATTCTAATTTTATTTTTCTAACTTTTGTAACCCAACAATTGCCTGTAGGCATAGTGGGTTTATTAATTGCCATTATATTTTTAGCGGCCATGGGTTCTACTGCCAGTGGCTTAAATTCATTGGCATCTACTACAGTAGTTGATTTTTACATCCGCATATTCAAAAAAAATGAAAGCGATTATAAATACTTATCAGCTTCGCGTTGGATAACAGTTGCCTGGGGTATTTTTTGCATTGCTGCAGCCTTTTATGCCAGCCGATTAGGTAATTTAATAGAGGCAGTAAATGTATTGGGCTCTTTATTTTATGGTGCTATTTTAGGTATTTTTATGGTGGCTTTTTATATGAAAAAAGTGGGTGGCTCAGCGGTATTTATTGCAGCTTGTATTGTAGAAGCTTTTATTGTTTACGCATGGCAAGTGGAGCTTACTGCATTTTTATGGTTAAATGTAATTGGATGTTTAATGGTGATGTTAGTTTCGTATTTGATCCAGTTTTATTTTAATTTGAGAGGAAGTAAAAAGGAAGTTATTTAATAGCGGTGTAAAAAAACATACTCGGTGGTATGTTTTTTTTTGTGTCTAAATAATATGACTGTTACGAAGGTTGCACATATGGCTGGTACCACGGCTTACTAG
>JAQSCZ010000059.1 GCA_029945665.1 bacterium
TGCAATTTACAATATTACGTATACTTGTGCAAGCTTTCTGACAGTCATATAAATTTACTAGTAACCTATGATTCGAGTAATCTTATTAAAAGCTTAAAAAGTTGTGATGAGTGTGATAAATCAGTTGTAGACAATAAAAAATTTGATATTAATCAAATCATCTTGTTGTTTACGGTAGTGTTACCTGCTGTTCTCATATTTTTCGGTCTTAAGGCGGCTAAATAGGAGGATTAAAAACCATCTCCTTGTTGGCCGACTGTAAATAAAACCATTCCTATTAATGGCAATGCCAAGCCGGTTACCTAAGTCATATCGGCAAAGTTCGTATGCAGGGGTATTAATAGTTAGCAAATGATAACAATTGGCAATATTTAAGCTGATACTGATAGGTTGGGTTCATTTTAAAAACTGGTATTAAAACTCAACTAATTTCAATTTTTATATGGAGGCCATGCTTGTTGGCTAACCTAAAAAACAAGATTATTTGGTTAAAGAGGGAAAGCAGCTGACTCTACTGCAAAAATTACTAACGTTAGTACAAATTACTCTTTAACCTTATATAGACTAATTTTAGAATCCACTACTTTTTTATTACGGTCATAGAGCGTTATGCTATCCTTATAATACCAAATATCTACATGATTATTTTCAATTGTATCGAAAATAGAAGTATACCATGACACATAATGATTTCCTTTAACAAACCCATGTATTAAAAAAGTGTCATTATCATTTCTTGTTAATAAACCATCAAACCAGATATTTTCTCCTCTTACTGGTTTTCTAATGAGTTTAAGGTTGTAATGATTGCCTTTATACGCTGCTGCCCACTTATAATCTGCAATGTAATTATAGGCATACGAAATATATTTTATTTGGTGGTTACAACTTAAAAATAAAATTGTAATAGTTAATAGACATAGTAATTTCATTCTGATTGGCATAATTCGTTAGCAAAATTAGCAAAAATTATTGTTGCTTTTATTTTTGTTAAAATTTTTTACCTCCTCGTAGGGGTATCTACTTTCTCAGTTGTCTTAGAGGTGTTATGAGAAAAATAAGCCTTTTAGTATTGCAACTTTTTATACTTGTATTAGCCCATGCACAAACCCAAACATTAAAGGGTAGAGTAATGGATAAAAATCTATTAAGGCCTTTAAGTGGATACAATATCTCTGCATTTCCCAAAAGCAAATCTGCTAGTTTCAATTTCGATAGTTCCTATTTTAAAATAATAGCAGTTGGCACCTATTATATCAATTTAACGGCCTCCCGCTTATATCTTTGGAAATTTCCACCAATAAGTTTGGTACTTGCATACAACACAAATTATCTATCCAACTCCTACTAATATAAATCTTTTATACTTATATAAAACGGCCAATTAAAAATCTGTCTTTGGGGTTTAAATCTTTTGTGCTAAATATTTACATATTTTTATCATAAAGTAGTTTTTCTGCATTCTCGATTTATTACCCTTTTTTTAAAATGCAAATTTTAAAAACATAAACCATTTAATATTAATTAATTAATTAATTTGATTTTCTATAGGTAAAAATTAGAACTTAAAAAAGCGTAGAACTACGCTTTTTTAAGTGATTTAAATAGCTCAATATTGGTGAACAATACAATGAATAGCGCTTAAGTTGTATTCAACGGGTAGCCGAAAACGGATAAAGAGTAGGCAAAACAAAATTTAATATTCAAATGAAAAAAATTATCATTATACTAACAATTGCGATAGCCTTTGTTGGATGCAAAAAGGAAATTAAGCATGGCACTTATTCGTGCAGCCCTGTTATTCAAAATTACGTTGAGCAAAATTATGAATCCCTCATGAACATTACTGTTATGGATTTTGGAAATCTAACCATTGATACCGCAATAGCTGTATATATGGCATGGAGTCCTACGGATAGGTATAATTTTTGGTATGGCAGAATTGATCAATATAGTAACATGGTATGTATGTCAAGTGGTCAATCTAGTAAACTTAATGATTTGAAAGCTGAATTAAATATTAACTTATTTGATACCATCCAGAACGGACAGGATTCAACCTTTAATACTTGGATGGATAACTGGGTTAGTTCAGCAGGAAGTTTATTTACTGCAAATCAATTATTTACAATAGTAGCAATTCATAAAAATCCATCAGGCTGTCCAGCATATACAAATGTTGGGGGTACCGGTGGAAATGGAAGTCCATCTCAACTCCCATGCACATGCAGTTTTGTAAAAGATTGGTGCGATTTTATGAATCCAAGTGGAAGTAACACATTTTATTGTAAAGCCACAAATTGTGCTGAGGTAAGCCTTGGATGCGGCACTTTGTGGAGATATAAATGTGGTGGCAGATGTGCTTTAAAATTATAAAATCCAAATTATAAAATGATGAAAAGGGCAATAAGAATTCTTGCATTTATTTTTCTCTATCTGTTAATAGAAATATTACTATTATTTGTATGTCATGAAATTTTGGATGACCAAAATTATTTTGAAGGAATTTTTAGAATTATTTCCATTACGCTTGTTGCCCTTTTTATCATTTGGAAAAAACACCAGAGAGATATTAACCTTAATGTTATAATACCTATTGTATATTTTGGATTTAACTTATATAGAATAACTGGTGTTATGGAATGGAGTTATATTTTTTATGGTATTTCCACTTCCATACTAGGAATTGTTTGTTTTTACTTTGTGCTATTTTTTAATACAACAAGTTTAAAAAAATGGGTTACAATATCAGTTATTATATTTTCCATTTGGTTAGCATATAATCCATTGTTTACATTGTTTTTAGAAATTTATTATCAACAAGAAAATAAAAGAACAGTATCTCAATTTATTTTAAACAATACTGACGAGGGTCAAATACCCTTTGATAAAATTCGACAGAATAAAATAGTGGTAGCGGCACTCTTTGATGAGCATTGCAGCATTTGCTTTGAAGAAATGGAGATGTTACAAAAATTAGCTAAAAAAGAAAATGATACCGTTGTTGTTTATATCGCAGTTCATACCGTCACCAAATTTGATACAGAAATAATATCCAAAATTAAAACTCAAGTGCCTTTTCCTATTTACCATGATTCAGCATTGTTGTTATACAATTCATTAAAAGGAAGAGGAGTACCGCATCTAATTATTCTTAATAAAAATAAGGAACTCAAATACCATACCCACGGCTATAGTAAAGCAAATGCTGAATTTGCAGGAAACCAAATTTCTGAAAGAATAAAGGAAATAAAGGCTGAACAATAATTTTAGTTTTTATTGTATTACTATTTATGCGGCACATAGGTTTACACTATAGCATCATAGTACCCTTTTTTATTAAACCAAATATTTTTTAATCCCACTTAGGGGTATTTTGTTTCTGAGTTGTCTTAGGGGTGTTATGAGAAAAATAAGCCTCTTTTTATTCCAATTATTTACAATTGTTTTTGCACAAGCGCAAACCGAAACATTGACCCAAACACTGAAGGGTGCTGTTACCGATAAAAATTTACTAAGCCCTATTAACGGTGCTTATGTTAAAATAGATAACGAAAGCACAAAAATTACAATGACCGATAAAAACGGTGCATTCGAATTTAAAAACATACCCGTAGGTAGACATAAAATTACTGCTACCCATATTCAATATGCCGAAATTAGTATTCCAAATATATTGATAAACAGCGGAAAGGAAGCGGTTGTAAATATACAAATGGAAGAACAAGTAGCCACCATAAAGGGCTTTACGCTTAAAGGCAAATTCAATAAAAATAAGCCCATTAACGATATGGCCACTGTGAGTGCTCGCACTTTCTCAGTAGAAGAAACTCAAAAGTTTGCTGCAGCCGTGAATGATCCCGCTCGCATGGCAACCTCTTTTGCAGGTGTTGTAGGTGCCGACGATGGTAATAATACCATTGTTATACGCGGTAATTCGCCTACGGGTATGCTATGGCGAATGGAGGGTATTGATATTCCGGGTCCAAATCATTTTTCGAGCTTTAATGGTTCGGGTGGTGGTATCTCTATATTAAGTGCGCAATTACTAGGCAATTCCGATTTTATGACGGGCGCTTTTGCGGCAGAATATGGCAATGCCCTAAGTGGTGTATTTGATTTGAAATTGAGAAAAGGCAATAGCAAAAAACGCGAGTATACTTTACAAGCTGGTTTTCTTGGTTTAGATTTAGCTACCGAAGGACCATTGAGTAAAAAGGGAGGCAGTTACTTGGTTAACTACCGCTACTCTACGCTTGGTATACTAAGTAAAATAGGTGTCAATATTGGGGGCAGTTCTACCTTGTTTCAAGACTTATCCTTTAATGTGGCTTTGCCAAAATCAAAATTCGGTCAGATTACTTTCTTTGGTTTTGGAGGTATAAGCACACAAACGATGAATGCCAAACGCGATTCGAGTTTATGGAAGGTTAAAAGCGATCGTTATAATTTCTTTTATGGTAGCAATACCATGGCAGTTGGTTCTACTCATTTATTACAACTCAACTCTAAAACAACACTTAGAAATGTATTGTTATACTCGAACAATATATTAACCGATAAGGGCGAGTATTATACCAATACTTATACCGAAACCTATACCCACTGGCGCAATAGAATTGGCAATAGCAAGATTGCTTTGAATTCGACGCTTAATCATAAAATTAGCGACCGCCTACATCTAAGAACAGGCGTTATATTAAACCATTGGTTGTTTAGCAATGAGCAACGCCAATTGGATACGCTCAATATCTTAAGAACCTATTTGAATAACAATGGTCAAACTAGCTATGCTCAAGATTTTGCTCAACTAAAAATAAAAGCCAGCAAAAAATTAACCTTGTTTGCCGGTTTTCATAGCATGTATTTGTTCTTGAATAAGACTTCATCTTTCGAACCGCGGGCTAGTTTTAGATACGAGGTAAAACGCAACCATGCTTTTACATTTGGCTATGGCATGCATTCGCAAGTGCAATTGCCGGGTGTTTACTTTGCGCAAGTAACCAATGCCGATTGTGAAAAAATATATCCCAATAAACAATTAAATTTTAGCAAGGCACAACATTTTGTAACTGGCTATGAAATAAATTTCACGAATAGCACACGCATAAAAGTTGAAACCTATTACCAACAGTTATATAATATTCCAATTGGAACCGAAGCCAATAGTACGTTTTCATTACTTAATTTAAACGACAACTATATAGCTACGCCACTTACCAACAAAGGCAAGGGCGAAAACTACGGCGTGGAATTAACACTAGAGCGATTTTTAAATAAAGGTTTTTATTACTTGCTCTCAACTTCGTTGTATAGCAGTCGCTATAAAACATTGAATAACGAATGGTACAATACCAAATTTAATGGACAACATGCTTTATCATTTACAGCCGGTAAAGAAATAGCTTTTTCGGGCCATAAAAAAATACTTGGTTTTAATATTAAAACCCTTTGGTACGGGGGCAATAGACAAACACCAGTTGATTTTGAAAAATCTAAATTATACAATACCCAAATCAGAAAAGACGACCAACCATTTACCGACCGCCTACCCGATTATTTTAGAATGGATGCCAAAATTAGTTATAGAATAAACCATTCGAAATACAATAGTATCTGGAGCTTAGATGTACAAAATAGCACCAACCACAAAAATGTAGGAGGCAGCTATTACGATGTAGATAAAGGCGAAGTAAAGACTTGGTACCAAACACCGCTGATTCCCATTCTTAGCTATAAAGTAGAGTTTTAATTCAGACTTCGAAAATAAACAAAAAAGATATGATAACAATTAACCAAAGCATATTGACCTCAACAGGGTCACATACCATTAACCCCAGCTTTAGATGGGGTGTAAAAAACAACCCCAAACCCTTGTTTGGCGGCTTATTTGGCTCTGCAAATAAGATGACAAACAATACCATTAAACAATAAAAAAAAATCCATAAAAATGAAAAATTTAACAATAACCATTGCGCTATTTATAGCCATTATCTTAACCGCTACCTCTTGTGCCAAAGACAGAATGCTAGTAAAAGGTCAAGGAACAGACGTAAAAATTACAAGAGACATCAAAAACTTTACAGGTGTATCGCTATGTATTAGTGCCGATGTTGAGATATACCAAGATTCGGTTTATCATGTTGAACTAAATGGACAACAAAATATACTCGATGTAATAGAAACTAAAGTAAGTGGCGAAAATTTAAACATTGGTTTAAAAAACTTTACATCACTTCGTAGTCATAATAAAATAGTTATTCGCATTTATATGCCTAATCTAAAAGCTTTGGATGTAAGTGGTTCTGGAAAAATAATTGGAATGACTGGTTTAAACACGGCCGACTTGAAAGCGAATGTAAGTGGGTCGGGTGAAATTAATTTAAACGGTATTGTTACCAATTCGTTTACAGCCAATGTAAGTGGATCGGGTGATATTATATTTTATGGCAACAATAGTTGTGTAAGGGCCGATTATAAAGTAAGTGGTTCTGGGAATATTAATGCCGAATGGTTTCGCGTCGACACAGTTGATGCGAATGTTAGTGGCTCGGGTGAAATGAGCATTTATGTAGTTAAACAATTAAATGCCAATATATCGGGTAGTGGTAAAATCTGGTACCGCGGAAACCCTTCTACTCAAATTAAAATATCGGGCAGTGGTAAAGTAAGTTCAATAAACTAATAATAATTTTACATTTGTAACCATGTCATCTGTGGCCACAGCTATACAACTCAATATTAATTCTGAAAGCGATTATGAAATTATTTTCAGGCAATATTACCAAGGGTTGTGCAACTATGCGAATATGTTTCTAAAAGATCTAGACAATGCAGAAGAAATCGTTCAAAATGTATTTGTTAAACTTTGGGAAAAAAAAGACGAAATAAATCTGGATATCTCACTAAAATCATACCTATATAAAGCAGTCTACAATGCTTCATTAAATGAGATTAAACACCAGAAAATAAAAGAAAACTATGCGTATATGCAAACTAATACCGAATCAACAATAGAACCACTAAGCCTTCATAATTTGAAGGAATTAGAAAAAAATATAGAAAAAGCATTGAATAATTTACCCGAACAATGCCGTTTAATTTTCAAAATGAGCCGTTTTGAAGATCTTAAATACAGAGAAATAGCCAATGTGCTTAACATATCTCCTAAAACTGTAGAAAACCAGATGGGCAAAGCCCTTCGCATGATGCGCGAAAATCTGTCCGACTATTTAACTATTTTGTTTATTATCATTTATTTCTTCAATCAATTTTAACCATGGTTACAGATGAAATTTTAGTGAAGTACATTGTTGGTGAAGCCGAGGCACACGAAGTGGCCATGGTAGAACAATGGCGCAAATTGGATGCTGCGAATGAAAAACAATTCCAACAGTATAAAACCCTTTGGACCGAAAGTGCCACAATACCTCAGCAAGACAGTGTGAATATTGATTTGGCTTGGGAACAAGTTCAGAAAACTATTCATACCAAAGTGGAGAAAAAAGGCAAGGTACTGACTATTGGCCAACAATGGTTAATAGCAGCTTCTTTCGCTTTATTATTAGGTATTGGTTTCTTAATATATAACAGAACTGCCACACAAGCACCAACTCTGCTTACAGCCATAGCTACAGATTCGATTCAGAATTTAAAACTAGCCGATGGTTCCAAAATCATGATTCGCGATGGTTCAATTTCTTATCCTATAACCTTCGATGGTGGTAAAAGAAACATTAAAATGAATGGAGGTAAAGCCTTTTTTGATATTGCTCCTAATAAAGCCCAGCCATTCGAAATTGATGCTGAAAATACGACTATTACCGTAGTTGGCACCGAGTTTGAAATAACTTCTAATACTGCCTATACACAAGTATTGGTAAGAGAAGGTAAAGTAAAATTCAATACGCCAAGAGGTACCGTATTCTTAACAGCGGGCATGGGTGCTAAGTATAACCGCAAAACAGAAGTGCTGGAAAAAATGACGGCAGCATCTAATAATACATTTGGATATGTAACAGGTGAGTTGAAATTCGAAAATCAAACCCTTAAGGAGGTGATTAAGGACCTTAATCAATACTATCAAGGGAATTATATAGAACTAGAAAATAAAGCGCTTGAGAATTGCAGAATTACTTCTTCATTTAATCGCGATAAATTAGAAACAGTTTTAAATGTCATATCACTGACTTTAAATTTAGAAATTGAGCGTTCGGCCAATAATAAAATGATTCTGATTAAAGGAAAGGGCTGCACACCATGAGACAATTAATTGTATTACTACTTTTGCTATGGCATGCTTGGCAAATGAATGCCCAAACAGCGTTGCCTATTTTAGATAGAAAGGTAACCATTAAAATTACCAATCAACCATTGGCCAAAGTGCTTAATATTATTTCTGAAACAGCTAACTTTAATTTTTCTTATGGCACCTCTGTTAAAGTGAATAGAAATGTGACCATATTGGCTGAGAACAGAACAGTAAGAGAAATACTAGATCAATTGTTTAACCAACAAATTACCTATCAACAAATAGGCAATCACTTAATTTTACAACGCAAAATAATCCCTAAAAATACTACACAAATACAAGAGAGTACTGAAAAATTAAGCAAGTATAATTACCGTGTTACTGGTTATATCCGCGACTTAAAAACGGGTGATGGTATTGCCAATGTAAGTGTTTACGAAAGACAAAGTTTAGCGAGTTCTCTGTCGGGTGACTTTGGTTATTTTGAACTCCCTGTAACCAGTAAAGAAAATAAAATTAATATTCGCTATTCCATTCAGGGTTATTCCGATACTACCATCGAAATTAGTTTTACAAACAATGGTTTAATAGAACTCAATCTTAATTTAAAAAATAAAGCATACCCAATTTTTGAAGGCAATTTTATCGAATCAGATACTTTTGTTGAAGCCATAGCACAAACAGCTGTTGATACAGCAAATAAAATAGCGCCAGATTCTACTAGATCTATTATTGCATGGGCAGGCCTACCATTTAAAAATGTGAAGGTAAGCGAAACACAAATGGGCAAATGGTTCATTAATAACTATCAGCGATTAACGGAAAAAAACATTAGCGATTCGTTTTACAGACAATGGCAATTTACTGTGATACCACCAATTGGATCGAATGGTCGATTAAGTGGCTTTGTTACCAATCGCTTTTCAGTAAATGCTTTTATAGGGTATAACGGAGGAGTTGATGGCGCTGAGTTTGGGGGTTTCTTAAATATAATTAAACGCCAAATGAAAGGCGCTCAATTTGGGGGATTTGGCAATATGGTAGGAGGCTCGGTTGATGGTGTTCAATTTGCAGGTTTCTTTAACCATAATTTTGGCCCTTTAAATGGTGCACAATTCGCTGGATTTTATAATTTTAACCATGGTGAAAATGAAGGCTTTCAGGGTGCAGGATTCTTTAATATCAATTTAAAAAACGCCAATGGCGCTCAAGCTGCAGGCTTTTTAAATGTTAACCTAGGTAATTTTAATGGGGTTCAAGGTGCTGGTTTTGTAAATATGAATGGTGCTGATTTTAATGGCATTCAAGCCGCAGGGTTTGTAAATGCCAATCGCGGTGATATGAATGGCAGTCAATTAGCGGGATTTGTAAACGTAAATGGCAAACATGTAAACGGCATACAAATAGCAGGATTTGTGAATGTGGCCAAAGAAGTAGATGGCGGACAACTAGCAGGATTTTTAAACATAGCCAAAAAAGTAAGAGGCTTCCAAATTGGCATCATCAATATTGCAGACACTTCGGAGGGCATTACGCTGGGTTTAATTAATTTTATAAGAACAGGTTTACACCAGATTGAACTTAATAGAAATGAAAACAATTATGGCATCGCCTACCGTTCGGGCACTCGAAAATTTTATAGTGTAGTATTGTTAAATTCTCAGTTGCCAATCAAAGATTCTAATACCATTATGGGATACGGATTTGGTATTGGCACTGCAATTAAACTGGCTAAGCCCTTGTATTTAACTATCGACTTAACTTCGCAACATTTGACTCTTAATTTCTTATCAGATCATTTGAAATTGCAAAACAGATTAAGTGCGGGATTAGAATATAAAGTAATGAAAGGAGTTGCTATTTTCGGCAGTGCTTCACTCAACCACATGATTGCAGATACCCGCGACTACCATTACGGTAGTTATTTTAAAAACTATGGTGCAAAACCCATTTGGAATAACAATGGCACCTATAATCAACACGCTTGGATAGGTTATCAATTTGGGGTTAGGTTGCTTTAATATTTGTTTTATTTCTTTTTTCAAATCGGTATCTTTTTGAAAGATTTTTTAAATGGATTGACTTTTTTGCCGCCTAGTTATTTTAACAATTAATTTATTTAATATAATATTTATTTTGTATAATAAAACAATTGCCTGATAATGTGTTAATTGAAAATATATGTCCTATTTTGAATACGTAAAACTACGCAAAAAAATTGCGTAGTTTTACGCTTTTTTAATTGATATTAAGTTTCTTAATTTGTCGAAAGAAAATAATAACAAATAATATTATGACAGAAAAAATTAAAAAAATTCTAATTTTAGGGGTAATCATGTTATGTATTAACATAGCCAAATCACAATCCCCCTTTGGTCAAGTTAAGGTAACCAACTGTTATCAAAAAGTAGAGGGAGGAACTGGTATGTATAATTTTCTTAAAGGAAATGGTCCATCGGGTAGTAACAAAGTACACATTGAGTTTACAAATGCACTCGACCTTAATCATTTTTCTATTTATAAAATTAATTCTCCAGGAAGCACAACTCCAACCTACACTTGGTTAACGGATGCAGGTTACACTGGAGCATTTGATTATACTACAAGCGAAGATTATATAAGAATTACCCCTATCCTAAATCCAGGTGCTTTTTCACCTGCAATTCCTTTTGATATCAATTTTGTTGACCCAATCTTTATAATAACTGATAAGGATAAGCCATGTTTACCTTTTGAAAATTTTAAAATAAATTTCTATAGTAATTTAAGTAATCTATGTGATTATAAATTAACAATAAAACTGCCGCCAGGTACCCCTCCACCTGGATTTCCAACCTATAATAATATTGGCTTAACACCAAACCCAGGCTGGTTTAAAGATATAACAGATAAGTATAGCGTAGAAACTCAGACTATACCAATTAATTCAGAGTATTGTGACACCACAATTGTGCCCCCTACACCCGAAGTAAACAGATGCTTTACATTCGATTTAGAAATTGAAATTAAACCTTGTATACTAGATGATCCTGAATGCCCACCTATTACTTTCACTCAACCTCTAACTTTTTGTTGTAATTGCGAGCTTTTCGTAAAATAATTTTAATAAATTTGTACAAAATGAAACATCTAATATTAGCCATTATTTTCTCAGTTTTTTTAATTAAGGTGAATGCACAGTGTTGCCGCTACATCAACATAAAAGTTAAAATAGTCGAACCGTCAACAAAAACTGTGGTTTATTCACCGGGTAAGGTTTATTATAAAGTCCGAGTATACAATCCAGGTTTTGATACAATCCGAACACTTGATTCTTTTATATATTCACTTCAAATAACTCGTAATTTCGGGCCCAATATTTACAAAGTTTTTAAATACAGATTTACTAAGGTAGTACCAAAAGGGGATTCAATTGACATTGTAGGTAATTTAGACATTACAGATTCAGTAAGTAACCCTCAATATAATTTAACTGTTTCTGGAACTTTAAGAAATAGAAAAGAATATGATATTATTGAGGAAACTAGTGTAGAAAGAAACGATAATAGTTCTGATGTTACTTTTCAGCAAGTTTACGACCCTAAACACACTATTATCAATAGTATTTTCAAAAATCAATTGAAAATATTCCCAAATCCTGCTAATACAATATTCAATATTTCTGTTCCTTCAGATTTATTAAATCAAACTTGCAATATTAAAATTATAGATATGCAAGGCAGGCTTATTAATTCATATTTATTATCTAGTGCAAATTCAAATTTCCAAATACCAATTGAGCAATTAGCAAACGGCAATTATCTTATTCTTTTAGAATCGGAAACCAAAAATTTTCAATCTATTTTAAGTATACAACATAATTAATAAATACCCTATAATCTACCAATTAAAAATCATTATGCCAAAATAGTAAGCAAATAGTTATAAGAAAATTTACAATTATATTTTTTTAAAAGTACAAAAAATAAAATTAGTTTTAAAATGGGTTAACATAAAAAGGCCTGTCAAAAAAATTGACATTCCTTTTTGTATTTCTTTTATCAAGATTATAAGTGTATACACTCGCCATAAGCTTGCGCTACAGCTTCCATTATCGCTTCGCTCATTGTTGGATGAGGGTGCACAGATTTGATAATTTCATGACCAGTAGTCTCAAGATTTCTAGCAACTACCGCCTCGGCAATTAAATCGGTAACACCAGCGCCAACAATGTGACAACCCAACCATTCGCCATATTTAGCATCGAAAATTACTTTTACGAAACCGTCTTTAGCGCCACTTGCACTTGCTTTACCACTTGCAGAGAAAGGAAATTTACCAACTTTAATTTCGTAGCCTTTTTCTTTGGCTTGCGCTTCGGTATAACCTACTGAAGCAATTTCAGGACTGCAATACGTGCAACCAGGAATATTGTTATAATTTAAAGCATGTGGTTTTAAACCAGCAATAGCCTCGGCACAAATAATAGCCTCGGCACTTGCAACGTGTGCTAATGCAGGACCATGAACAATATCACCTATAGCATAAACACCTTTTACATTGGTCTCATAAAAATCATTGACTTCTACTTTACCCTTTTCGGTTTTGATGCCTAGAGCTTCAAGACCTAAGTTTTCAAGATTCGTAACAATACCAGCAGCAGACAATACCACATCGCATTCGATATTGATATTTCCTGTTTTGGTTTTTACAGTTACTTTACAGCCATTACCACTCGTATCAACAGATTCAACAGAACTATCCGTTAAAATATCCATCCCTGCTTTCTTGTATATTTTCTCTACAGTTTTAGAAACTTCTTCATCTTCAACTGGCAAAATACGTGGCATAAATTCTACTACCGTTACTTTGGTTCCTAAGGTGTTATAGAAATAAGCGAACTCCATTCCGATAGCACCCGATCCAATTACTACAATACTTTTTGGTTGCTCAGGTAATACCATTGCATCGCGGTATCCAACTATTTTTTTACCATCTAGTTTAATACCTGGCAATTCTCTGCTGCGAGCACCTGTTGCCAATATAATATGATCTGCTTCGTGAATGTCTTTTTTCCCTTCAGCTTCAACTTCAACTTTTTTGTTACCTGCTAATTTTGCAGTTCCTTTAATCACGGTAATCTTATTTTTCTTCATCAAAAACTCAATTCCTTTGCTCATGTTATTAGCAACACCTCTACTGCGTTTAATGACTGCATCAAAATCTACTTTTGCATCCGTAGTCGTAATACCATAGTCGCTGCTGTGTTTCAAATATTCGAATACCTGAGCCGATTTTAACAAGGCTTTAGTAGGGATACAACCCCAGTTCAAACAGATACCACCTAATTCAGCTTTTTCTACGATGGCAACATTTTTGCCTAATTGAGAAGCGCGGATGGCAGCTACATAACCGCCTGGGCCGCTACCTATTACTATAACATCAAATTTCATGATTACTTATTTTTGGTGCGAAAGTAATACCAATTCTTCAATTAACATAGTATGTGTTGAAACTGCTATTAGTAGCCTGCAATTAGCCCAAGATTCACAGATTAAAATTAATACAATTTGAAGATAAATTAACTATTAAAAAGATTTGAAAAATTACGTATCAATTTAGGGATGTTCTGATCTATTATCTGTGATTTTAATGGCCCTTAATCCTAATCTGTGAATCTGTGGCCTACATCCACCATTCATTTTTAAAAAAAATGTACATTTGCAGGGATATGAATTTATCGAACAAAAAAGTTTTAGTCACAGGTGCTGATGGATTTATAGGAAGCCATTTGGTAGAAACCTTGCTGGATGAAGGTTGTCAGGTGCGGGCATTCGTCTATTACAATTCCTTTAATCAATGGGGCTGGCTAGATACTTTGCCTGCCGAAAAACTTAAACAAATAGAAATTTTCTCAGGAGATATTCGCGATCCAAATGGGGTGAGAACAGCCATGAAAGATATAGAGGTTGTGTTTCATTTAGCAGCACTTATCGCCATTCCTTTCAGCTACCATTCGCCGGATGCCTATATTGATACCAATATCAAAGGAACTTTAAATGTTTTGCAAGCAGCAAGAGATTTAGGAACCGAAAAAACCTTGGTTACTAGTACCAGCGAGGTATATGGCACCGCTCAGTTTGTTCCGATTACTGAGTTGCACCCTCGGCAACCTCAATCACCATACTCTGCTAGTAAAATTGGTGCCGATTGTATTGCCGAATCTTTTTATAGAAGTTTTAATTTACCTGTTACTATTGTTCGCCCTTTTAATACCTATGGACCGCGTCAAAGTGCAAGAGCGGTTATACCAACCATTATTACGCAACTATTAAACAATGCTGGCAGTTTGAAATTAGGGGATACAACACCGACAAGAGATTTATTATTTGTAAAAGATACAGCAAACGCTTTTGCAGCGATTGCTAAAACAGATGCCCTAATCGGCGAAGATGTAAATATAAGCACACAATCTGAAATTACGATTCAAAACTTAGCCGAACTCATTATGAAATTAACTGGCAAGCAAGCGGAAATAATACAAGATGAGGTGCGTCTAAGACCAGAAAAATCAGAGGTCTTTCGTTTGTTTGGCGACTCAGAGAAATTGAGAAAAGCAACTACTTGGCTGCCAGAATACGACATTGAAAAAGGATTAGCTTCTACCATTGAATGGTTTAGTGACCCTAAAAACTTGACCCTTTATAAATCACATTTATACAATATTTAGTGAACACAACATTCGAAACTATCCTTGCAATTATCCGTTCACGATACGGAAACGGTCAAATTCCGTTACATGCTCCGGTATTTAGAGGCAATGAAAAAAAATACACCAACCTTGCCATCGATAGCACCTTTGTTAGTTCTGTAGGTGAATATGTCAATTTGGCTGAAAAAATGTTAGCCGATTTTACAGGTGCAAAATATGCAGTAGCAACTGGTAATGGCACTTCGGCACTGCATGCCGCATTGGTGGTAGCTGGTGTTAAAGCCAATGATTTCGTGCTTACTCAACCTTTCACTTTTGTGGCAACAGCCAACGCCATTGCATATTGCCATGCAGAGCCTATTTTTATTGATATAGAGAAAGATACTTTGGGAATATCTCCCGAGAAATTAAAATCATTTTTAGAATCTGAGTCTCATTTGAACGCAAATGGCGAATGTGTTCACACTAAAAGCGGCAGAATAATAAGCGCTTGTTTGCCAATGCATTCTTTTGGTTTAGTAGGTCGCATTCAAGAAATTGCAGATATCTGTGCTGCTAGTCATATTATATTAGTTGAAGATGCTGCCGAATCCATAGGCAGTTATGTAGGCAATACACATACTGGCCTTATTGGAAAATTAGGCACCTTGAGTTTTAATGGCAATAAAACCATAACTTGTGGTGGTGGTGGAGCCATAATTACCAATGATGAGGCCATTGCAAAAAAGGCTAAATACATTACCACAACAGCAAAAGTGCCTCATGCCTATGAGTTCTTTCACGATGAATTAGGCTATAATTACCGCTTGCCAAATTTGAATGCCGCTATGCTATGTGCTCAAATTGAGCAATTAGAGGGTTTCTTAAAAAACAAGCAAGAAACAGCACAATACTATCATGAACAGTTTACAAAAAACAAGATTGAATTTGTTAAAAATATAGAAGGCACCACCAGCAATTACTGGCTTAACTGCATACTTTTAAAAGACAGGAACGAACGCGATGCCTTTTTAAAATATAGCAACGAAAATGGCGTAATGACTCGCCCTGCCTGGACATTAATGAGTAAATTACCCATGTATGAAAATTGTATCAAAGGCAATATAGATAATGCATTAGAAATGGAAAATAGATTGGTAAATATACCGAGTAGTGTAATATGAGTAAAAAACAATTGGTATTAATTGGAGGGGGCGGACATTGCAAATCTGTAATTGAAGCCATTAAATTGGATGAAAACATCGATTTTATTGGGATAGTAGATGCACAAAAATTAGATGAAGTAGCGGGTATTGCCTACTTAAGCGATGATTCTATACTGCCTGATTTAGTCAACCAACATTACCATTTTTTAATTTGTGTAGGTAATATTGGAGCGCCAACTTTAAGAATTAAACTTTTTGAAAAAATAAGAGGATTACATGGTCTTTTTGCTATAGGCATCGCTCCAAATGCCACGGTTGCTGCAAATAGCAACATTGGCGATGGCACAGTAATTATGCAGCAAGCCATCGTTAATTCAGAGGTTATAATAGGTCAAAATTGCATCATTAACACACGCGCTTTAATTGAACATGAAACCATGATAGGCGATCATGTGCATGTATCCACAGGTGCTATTATCAATGGTCAATGCCACATTGGCAACAATTGCTTCATTGGTTCGGGTGCTATTGTTGGCAATAATATTTCAATAGCTAGCAATACAATCATTGGAGCAGGTAGCATTGTATTAAAAGATATCAAGGAAGCTGGCACTTATTTCGGTCATCCAGCTAGAAAATTTAAATAAAATAATGTTTGAAAATTTAAAACATACTATCATCATAGCCGAAGCCGGGGTCAATCACAATGGCGATATTAATATGGCTAAACAATTAATAGATGCTGCCTCGGAGGCAGGTGCCGATTATGTTAAATTTCAATCCTTCAAAGCAGAAAGTTTAGTGAGCGAAAAAGCGGTTTTAGCAGAGTACCAGAAAACAAACACTAATAACGAAGTGCAAAGTCAATTCGAAATGTTAAAGCAATTAGAATTGTCTGAAGCTGCTCATCTCGAATTAAAAGCCTATGCAACATCTAAACAGATTAAATTTTTAAGCACTGCATTCGACACTTATTACGTAAACTTTCTCAATCAGTTGGGAATCGATTTCTTTAAGGTTCCATCGGGAGAAATTACCAACCTGCCATATCTTGAAACCATAGCCAGCACTAAATTACCTGTAATAATATCTACTGGAATGGCTGATATGAAAGAAATAGAAGATGCTATTCATGTGTTCCTAAATTTGGGTTATAATAAATCGGAGATCATAGTTTTGCATTGCAATACGCAATATCCAACCTTGGCCGAAGATGTCAATATGAATGCCATGTTAACCATTAAAAATACCTTTGGTGTAAAAGTGGGTTATAGCGATCATACTTTGGGATTGGAGGCTTCATTAGCTGCCGTAGCTTTGGGGGCTAGTGTCATTGAAAAACATTTTACATTAAGTAAGAGTTTACCTGGTCCTGATCATTTAGCATCACTAGAGCCGAATGAATTAAAACAATTGGTAAGTTCGATAAGAGTAATTGAAAAAATGATGGGTAGTTCAGAAAAGAAACCAACAGCGAGTGAATTGCCAAACAAATCAATTGCTAGAAAAAGTGTACATGCTGCTAATGCTTTAAATGAAGGAGATATAATTGCATTTAATAATCTGGTTTTTTTGCGTCCAGGCACAGGTATTTCGCCTATTCATTACAGAGCACTAATTGGTAAAAAAATAAAGTATCCAATCGAAAAAGGGGCAATTTTAAAATGGGAGGATTTTGAATAAAAGAATCGCTATATTAACAAGTTCTAGGGCAGATTTTGGTATTTATTTACCACTGTTAAATCGTTTGAAAGTCGACAAAAATTTTGATTTAAAATTAATTGTATTTGGCACCCATTTATCTTTGGAGAATGGCTACACCGTTGATGAAATTATAAAAGAAGGATTTAATCCCGATTATAAAATATTTGTAAAACAAAATAGAAATGATGTATTTGGAATTGCAGATAATTATGCAGATTACACCAAACTTTTTGCAGAATTTTGGGAATTGAATGGTAAAAATTTTGATCTAGTATTTGCTTTAGGAGATAGATATGAAATGGCTGCTGCAGTTATGGCAGGCATTCCATTTGGAATTAAATTCGCACATCTTCATGCAGGAGAAACTACCTTAGGTGCCATAGATAATACTTATCGACATTGTATAACATTGGCATCATCAATCTGTTTTACATCAACAGAAATATACAAAGAACGCGTTGCTCAATTAGTTGAGAATACAGTGCCAATATACAATGTTGGAGCTTTGAGTTTAGATGACTTAGAAGCACTCGAATTGCCATCAAAAGAAACATTAGCGAATCAATTTAATCTTGATTTTTCAAAGCCTTTAATCATGGTGGTTTTTCATCCTGAAACCATTCATCCTGAAAAAAACAAACGCTATATTCATGAGCTTTTAAAAGCAATTGAAAATTTGAGTGAATATTCGTTTGCAATCAATTTACCAAATACTGATACTAATTCGGATGATATTCGAACCGCCATTCTAGAGTTCAAAGCATCCCAAACAAATAATAAATCCATTGCTGTGGTTGAGCATTTTGGTAAACGCAATTATTTTGCTTGTTTAAAGTACGCATCATTATTAATTGGCAATTCATCCAGTGGTATCATTGAAGCCGCATCTTTCAATAAATATGTTTTAAATATTGGCGATAGACAAAAAGGACGGGCAAAGGGTGAAAATATTGTAGATTGTGAGGCAGATTCTATAAAAATAGTTAGTTTTTCGAGAGAATTACTTAGTTTTGATTTATTTAAAGGCCAAAATATTTATAAAAACAATGTTTCGAGCTCAGAATTAATTCAAAAAACAATTTAATAAATAAGTAGGTGCGAAAGTATTTATACATTTTATTTTTTTTAGTACCCTTAATAACCAATTGCCAAAGCAAAATCTGGTATTTTGGATATAATGCCGGTATTGATTTTAATTCAGGTACTGGTGTTGCACTTACGAATGGTAACATGACCTCTATAGATGGTTGTTCAGCCATTGCAGATTCTTTGGGTAATCTTTTATTTTACTCGGATGGTTTAAAATTATGGGATAAATCGGGCAACATAACCTCAAATGGAAGTTCTTTATTAGGGGCCGCATCTAGTTGCCAATCTTCAATTTTTATTCCTATGCCTTGCGATAAAAAAAAGATGATTCTTGCTACCATTGATATGATTGAAAATAAGGGTGCAAATGGATTAAGATACAATATTATTGATATGACATTAAATGGTGGTAAAGGTGATATTATTTCTGGCCAAAAAAATATTCTTCTAACTGCACCAGCTTGCGAAAAGGTGCGCGCAATACCGCATGCAAACGGAACAGATATTTGGTTAATAACCTATAAACCTTATACAGATTCTATTTTATCATATCTTATTACTTCTTCAGGAGTTAGTAATACACCTGTACGAAGCAATACTGGTTATAGCATCAGTGGTAATTTGGATATTACCCTTGGGTATTTAAAATCTTCAAGTGATTATAAAAAATTAGCAAGTGCTCACTATCTTGATAGCAAAGTGCTTTTGATGGATTTTGATAATGAAACAGGAAAAGTGAGCAATGTTTTGAAATGGGATGTTACAAATCCTGATGGTGTGGAATTTTCTCCAAATGACTCATTACTATATGTCTCTGGTTTTAGAGGACCTGCTGCTTTATATCAATATAAAATTACTTCTAATAATGCAACCACTATCAAAAGTAGTGAGAAAATAATTTACACCTTTTCTGGTTACGACATTGGGGCATTGCAATTGGGGCCTGACATGAAAATATACCTTGCAAAAAATAACCAAAGCTATTTAGGTGTTGTCAATAAACCCAATATTTATGGAACAGGTTGCACTTTTGCTTCAAATGGTTTAGATCTTAAAGGTGAAGTTAGTGCTTATGGTTTACCCAATATTTTTTACCATTACCCTTATGTTTTTAAACACAAAATAATAATAAAAGATACTTGCTATTTATCTGCTTCGATTTTTAGGGTAACACCTTATAAAAGTTTGAGTACAATCAAATGGAATTTTGGAGATCCATCGTCGGGTGCAAATAATTTTATATGACTGTTACGAAGGTTGCACATATGGCTGGTACCACGGCTTACTAG
>JAQSCZ010000060.1 GCA_029945665.1 bacterium
TGTACGCCTGCTATGGGTTTCAGAGATTACTAACACCATTTTTGTCCATTAACCCGGATTCTTTAAGAATATTGGTATCAAAGGTTTACAGCTGAATATAAAGTTCAAACGATTTCAATTGACCAAAAGGTTAATTTGAAACATGAATTCAGGAAAATATGTTTTTGCTCAAGTCGTATCATTTATAGATGCAAATGATTTCAAGAAATGTGTTGATAGATACAACGGAAATTATAAAGTTCAAGGTTTTGCTTGTTGGCATCAACTTTTATGTATGATGTTCGGTCAGTTGGCCAACAGAGATAGCTTAAGTGATCTAGTTCTTTGTCTGCACACCCAAAGGAATAAGTGGTATCATTTAGGAATTGGGAAAAGTATTTCAAAATCTAATTTGGCCTACGCTAATGAAAAAAGAAATTGGAAGATATTTTCAGACTTTGCTTATGTTCTGATTGCAGAAGCCCGGCAATGCATCATTCCAAATGAATCGCTTTCAGATTTTGACAATAACGCAATTTATGCGATTGATACTACAACTGTAGATTTGTGCTTGGAAGTATTCTGGTGGGCGAAATTCAGGAAACATAAAGCTGCAATTAAGTTGCATACACAACTAGATTTAAAAACTGAAATTCCTAGCTACATCCATATTACCGACGGACTAACACATGAAGTAAATTTTTTAGATATAATTGAATTTGAAGCCAATGCTATCTATGTTATGGATAAAGGCTTTGTTGATTATGAGAGGTTGTATAAAATTCAAAAAGAAAACGCATATTTTGTAACAAGAGCCAAGGTCAATATGAAATGTAGAAGGCTTTATTCAAATAAGGTAGATAAGGATACTGGGGTGAAGTATGATCAAACGATTTTACTTGTCAACTTTTACGCTCTGAAAGAATATCCTGAAAAATTGAGAAGGATAAAATACTTCGACAAAGAAACAAATAAGACATTCATTTTTTTGACAAATAATTTTGAACTCAATTCATTGCAAATAGCCTTACTATATAAGCACAGGTGGAAAATAGAGCTATTCTTCAAATGGATAAAACAGCATCTAAAAGTCAAGTCTTTTTGGGGACATACCGAGAACGCTGTTAGGATTCAAATATACGTTGCGATAATTACTTTTGTAACCGTAGCATTGGTCAAACAGAAATTGAAAACTTCATTAACTCAATATCAAATATTACAAATTTTGAGCTTGACTCTGCTTAATAAAACCCCCTTAAATCAGATGTTTCAAGATGCTTTGATCCAATATAAAGAAGACACAGAACTTAATCAACTGAAAATGTTCTAATTATATTAGGACGCTAATGATGGAAAATACAACATGAAAATAAATAAAGATATTAATAAAGATATTATTATAATTTGCGTTGCTTCAATTTTGGAAATAATCCAATGCATTCAAAAGTTTACAAATTCAATAATTGGTTTAATTATGGCGTGGGTGCTTTTGTGAAGGTGTTTTTTATACTGTCATAAGTTTTTTGGTAAAACACCAACCAAGGGTGATAAGAAGCAGAAGATTTTTCATAACTAAATAAATTGTTTTATTAGTAAATTCAAATATAAGGATTCAAGCTAATAAATGAATTTATTTTAAAATTTTAAATTTATTTATTGACTCTAACTTTTGGATTTCTAAATCCTGGCAACTTCACCTAAATCTTAAAATACCTCAGGGTTTATCCAATGCCTCCACAATCAATTTATTCTTATCGTACACATCGTAAATAAAACGGGGTTGACCAGCTTCGTTAAATACAATGGTTTTGTAATCGAAAAATACCACCATCTTATTTTCTAATCGTATGGGATAAGTGCCCTTTACAATCTTCTTATAACTTGTGGTATCTTCTCTCCATTTACGCGCGCGGGCCGTATCATTTACAGGTGCTCTTCCAACCTTAATTAACATATCATCATAGTTTAATTTCTGATTGTTTTGCAAAATAAAGCCTGCTAAATCAATTGGATTTTCTACCCTTACACAACCATGACTAACGGCTCTATTATTTAACTTAAACTTACTTTTTAATGGCGTATCATGCAAATAAACGGAGAATGGATTTTTAAAAGTAAATTTTATTTTACCCAAGGAATTATCATCACCCGCATCTTGTCTAATGGTATAAGGAATATTGCCTGGCGAATAACTTCTCCAATTAATGTTGTATGGATTAACGGGTACATTTTTATCGAACACCTGGTAGCCATTGCGTATTAAATAGCCCGGATCTCTAACAATCTTGCTATACATTTCTCTACCAACTATACTACTCGGAACAGTCCATGTTGGATTGAGAATAACATAGTCGATAGTTGAATATATTTGAGGTGTCTCGTGGTTCTGCGGCTTATCCGAATACCTTCCTGTTTTGGTATAACGCAGTAATCTTTGTTCAAAGTATTTTTCTTTGCCTTGACCAATACACACTTTCACCGGTAACAAACTGTCTTTGTAAATGGCCATTAAACTATCGGTATAAACCAAGTACAACATAAATTCCGGAATATTTACCATGACATAAGGTTTAGGTGGGGCATCGCTAAACCAACGGATGCGTTCGATATTGGCTCTTATCTCATTCAACTTATCGTTCTTCGAAGCGTTCAATAACTTTAAGGTCGACTTACCAATTATACCATCGTCGGTAACATTGCTGATGCGCTGAAATTCTTTGACGTATATGGCTGTTGTTTTTTTATAGACAAAAGATGAATCTGTGGAATGAATGAGACTATCTGGAGCCATGCCCAATTCTACCAATCTGCGGGCCAACATAGGAGCTATGTAAGTTGTATCACCAGGCTTAACTTTTCTTATCCCTACTGTATCTATGAAAGTTTCGCTGCCCTCAGTTTCGCCAAATCGTTGTGCCAATAGTTTCTTTAATTTCCAATAATCTGGATGAGCTGGATAATAATGACTTACTTTAGGTAAAACAGAATCGACATTCAAAACAGCAAACAAATTCAATGCTTTATTGGGATAAGGTAGCGTATACTTCGCACCCAATACTTCTTGTGGATTGGTTCTACCCAAAACCTTGTCGTGCCACAACAACAACATACTATTACTCAATTTAATTTCTAAAATCGCCAATTCATAATACAGATGTACTTCCTTAATTTTCTTAAGTTTTTCCATGCGCATTTTCAATTCTGCACAATCATAGTGGGCAGTTTTTAGCCCTTCAAAAGGCACACTGTCCCACATATTAAACACCCCGACTTGAAACATTGAATCTTTGGCTTTTTTTAGCCAGATGTATTCATAATTCCTGCTGCTATAAAACACCGAAAGCGTATCATAATAATGCGTTCTAGTTGTATCCATTTTAAGCGAATCGATAACCTGATGCATGGCTGCAGTTAATTTTTCAGGATCGAAGTCCGCATAAACTGTTGGATTATTCGTCTTCTTATCAGAGGAATGGCAGGCAACAATTTGGCTTACTGCAATAATCAAAAGAAAATAGGCATATTTATAAACTTTCATTAATACAAAACTCGTTGATTTTTTCAAAGTACAGTTATCCATTTATTAAGTGCTGGTTAATTTTTAATATGCGCATGGTTTTTAAAATAATTTAGAATTATAATGCTCATTTTATTGTTCAATCGCCTTATACAGGACATCCTGAATGCGCGTTCTATAGTTTCCATGGATTAATTCCTTATTCTCTTCATCAGGACAAATCCTGTTACTTAAAAATACAAATACCAAATTGTACTTTGGATCGGCCCAAACACAAGTGCCTGTAAATCCGGTATGACCAAACATGAGGGTGCTGCCCATGGTGCTCGAAGGACTTGTTTTACCACTGAAATCGGGTTTATCAAATCCCAACCCTCTCCGACTGTCACTGCGTTGATAGGAAGTAAATTTCGTTACCGTTATTTTAGAAATATAGTATTGCCCTTTGTATAAGCCACCATCGTTGAGCATTTGCATGATGGCACCCAAGTCGGCAACCGTAGAAAATACCCCTGCGTGACCGCTCACTCCGCCTAACATTGCAGCACCTGGATCGTGCACATAACCACATATTTCTTGTTGACGAAACAATCTATCTTCTTGTGTTGGAGCAATGTTTGAAAGATCATGATTCTTCCATGGCAGGAATCCAATATATTTTAAACCCATTGGTTGATAGAAATTTTTATTTACATAAATATCCAAAGGTATTCCACTTATTTTTTCGACTACTAATTGCATTAATATCATACTTAAATCACTGTAACGGTAGGTACGACTTTCCAATGCCGAGCTAAAAATTCGTTTGTAAATTGTATCCTTATTGGCCTTTAACATAAAAAATTTATCAGCTACTTTTATACAATAGGCACTATCGGCTTTAGAACAATAAATACTATCGACATAAGGGAGTGTTTCTTTGTAGAAAGGAATCCAAGCAGTAAGTCCTGCGCGGTGTTGTAGTATATCCGAAATGACTAGATTTTCTTTATTGGTGCCTTTGGCTTGCGGCAAATAATCGCCCAGTGTAGCGTCCAAATTCAATTTACCCTCGTCATATAATTTCATAACAGCCAAGGTTGTTGCTGCAATTTTAGTGATAGATGCAATATCATACATGGTACTATCATTTACAGCCTTTTTCTTATTATAATTTAAATAGCCGTATGATTTATTGAAAATTTCTTTTCCATCTTTCAGTGCATAAACCCTACAGCCTGGGGCTCCTTTTTTTTGTATCAATTGAGCGACTAAAGCATCAATAGTTTGTATCGCTTCATTACTAATTGTCTTGCCACTTGAAGTGGGAACGGCTGGCAATACATTTACACCACTTAAACCAATATTTACGGGCAATTTTCCGTTTGACTTTAGGTGACCAAATAAAATATTGAGTGCCGCTTGGTGATAATAATTTAAGTCTTCATACGCTGCAATTATAGCCGTTTTGCTATTGACGTATTGCATGACATAAGGATTACAAAATCCAACAACAATGGTATTTTTTTTTGCAGCGAGTAATTGAATCAATTTAAAATCGTTGGCGCTATACCCTCCATTCTGTTGACTCCACACTTTGGGTGAATGCATGCTTAGAATAACGGTGCTGTAATTTTCTATTTTTTTAAGCACCAACTGAATGGTTTGTTCACTGCAATTTTTTTCAACCTGAATAATTTGATGTACCCCCTTTGCTTTTAAATCATTCGACCACTGTGAACCAGCCGCCTCTCCAATACAAATACCCACAGTGTGGGCCGTAGAAGCCAATGGAATAAGATGCTTTTGATCCTTGATAACTGAAACTGTGTGATTTGCAACTGCTTGCAAAAGTGGCTTGTTTTCTTCGCCTTGTAAATCTTTTTCTAAATTTTCTAATGGAATCGGTTGATATTGATGCAAACCAACATTTTGTTTGTATTTTAAAATCTTTAAAACACGGCTATCCAATTCCTTTTCTGTGATAAGGCCTTGGCTAATGGCTTGCTTAATTCTAGCAATACCCTGTACCACATTATCACTAAATAAAATAACATCATTACCTGCTCTGAAGGCTTCCAAGTCCGCCTCACCCCCACTGTAATATTTGGCAACCCCTTTCATATTCATAGCATCAGTAAATACAAGCCCTTCGAAATGCATTTTCTGTTTAAGCAGTGTATCTATGATATAGGCAGAGAGAGATGCCGACCGATTCGGACGATTATCTAATTGCGGATAATTAATATGCCCAACCATGATAGAAGCTACCCCTTCCTTAATAGCATAATAAAAGGGATACAACTCTGAAGTATCAATCTGTGCGAGTGACTTATCAACCACTGGCAAATCGTGGTGCGAGTCGACAGCCACATCGCCATGCCCAGGAAAATGTTTGGCACAAGACAATACGCCTTCGCTCATCATGCCTTTACTATAAGCCGCTCCTAATTGTGCCACACGGTATTTATTATCGCCAAAAGAGCGGAAACCAATTACAGGATTTTTGGGATTGGTATTGATATCTACATCGGGTGCAAAATTAATGTGTATACCCATTCGCTTGCACTGCAGCGCTATGGCAGCCCCTACTTGATACATCAATGAATCGCTGGCCAGAGCGCCAAGGGTTAATGCATAGGGAAATTTCTGTGTATTTTGTAAACGCATGGCCAGTCCCCATTCCCCATCAATACCAATCATTAATGGCACTGTCGATTGGGCTTGGTAATAATTGGTGAGGTAGGCCTGTTTGAGTGGGTCGTTCTGAAAAAAAATCAAGCCCCCTATGTGGTAGTTAATAATAAGATTGTCAATTTCAGCTACGTGCGCTGCATCGCGATTGCTATAGGCGGCAACCATGTAAAGCTGACCAATTTTCTCATCAAGTGTCATCTTTTTCAATTGTGCTTCATACCAGAAGTCTGCATCTTGTGCTTGAGCACCTTGAAAACAAGAAAGAAATACAAAGGATAAAAAAAGAATTTTAAAACGCATAACTAATAGAATACAAAAATAGTGCAATTAATTGGTGGCTGATAACAACAAAGGGAAAGGGATACTAACAGTGGAGGGTATAGTAGGCAACTTTTTAAACACAAAAGTCACAATACTAAAATCCCATAGTCACAAAGAATCTTTATTACTATAACAGGTGTATTGGTATTTCTCTAGAAATCACACTTCTTTGTAACTTCTCTTTATAGCCTTTTACACTTTTGTATAAAAGGAATGAATGCAAGTTTACTGTTTAAATGCCGCTTTGCGCTTATTCAAGAATGCATCGGTACCTTCTTTGAAATCGGCAGTACCAAATGACTCAGCAAATTCTTTAATTTCCGTTTTAAAACCATCTTTGCCATCTTGATAATAATCGTTGATGCAATTAATAACAGCCTTAATTGCCATTGGTGATTTAGTAGCTGTTTTATTTAATATCTCGCAACATCTTGGCAATAGATCATCCAAAGGTGTAACGTAGTTAACCAAACCGTATTCCATAGCTTCATTGGCCCCAATTACATCGGCAGTTAACAACAATTCAACCGCTTTCGATTTGCCAACCAATTGGATTAAACGCTGTGTTCCACCATAACCCGGAGGCACGCCTAGATTAACTTCAGGTTGACCGAATTTAGCATTGTCTGAAGCAATACGCAAATGACAAGCCATTGCCAATTCGCAACCGCCACCTAATGCAAAACCGTTAACGGCTGCTATTATTACTTTACCAGATTGTTCGATTGCATTCATTACTTCATGTCCATCTGCCGACATTTTAGCACTTTGTTTCACGTCAAAGTTAACAAATTCAGAAATATCTGCACCTGCTGCAAAAGCTTTAGAGCCAGCCCCTGTCAATATAATTCCTGTTACACTTGAATCTGTTTGAGCAGCTGTTACCGCTTGCTTAATTTCTTGTAAAGTTTCAATATTAAGGGCGTTCAATTTCGATTCTCTATTAATCGTAATTGTTAAAATTCCGTTATCGTTTGAAGTAAGAATGTTATTATACATAGCTTGCAAATTTAAAGATATTTGATTAGTGTTGTAAAGACGATATAAACAAATTTTTGACCAATTGATTCTTTCGCACCAATTTATGTATTTTTGAAACTGTCATAACACCTAAACAAAATGTATCTATTTCCTATACTCAACGGCATTTGGCAAGGCTTTTTTATAAGCATTTTATTGTTTGGTCCGGCCTTTTTAAAACTCATACACACCAGTATTCAGGAAGGCTTTAAGAAGGGGGTCATTTTAGCATCGGGTGTTTTTTTGAGCGACTTGCTGGTAGTAGCGCTTTGTATTTTCGGTTTTTCAGAATTTATGCAAACACCTTCTTTTCAAAAAATGTACAGTTTGCTTGGCGCAATTGTTTTAATTTTAATGGGCATTAAATCCTTTCGCCACCAATACAAAGCTTTTCTAAAATCGTATTCCGAAAGGGTTCCACATTCCAAAAGCTTGATGAAAGGATTTGGATTAAATTTAGTGAACCCTTTTACCTTTATTTTGTGGTTCAATGTATTAGGCTCAATCAGTTTAAAGTATGCCGAAGATATTAATTACAAATGGTTGATTTCAGTGAATTTACTTACAATATTGCTCATGTTGTTTTTTATGGATGTCTTAAAAGTGTTTCTCTCACATTTAATTGGCAAAAAATTAAATGCACGAATTTTCTTTACGATCAATAAATACTTTGGCATTTTACTCATGGTTATTGGTTGTGTTTTCTTCGTTCGATTTACAAATTTAATGGGATGGTGGAGGTAGTTAATTCAATTCTTTCAAAAACATACCAATCGGTATGTTTTTTTTAATTCAATTAAACCAAAATAAACAATTGATCTCTACTACATTTACCAATTAAAAATTTAGACTCGATGCAAAAGTTTTTAAGATACACTTTAACACTTACTATTATATTAAAAGTATTTAATGTTTGGGCCCAAGAAGACTCTACCCAATATAAAATAAATGAGCGATTAAAAGCAATTGAGACCGACTTAAAAACAAACCCCAATCTTAAAAAAGAATACGTTGATTTAACTTTTTATTACTCCCAAGTATTTAGGAACATGGCTGATTCGCAGCGCACCCAAGGTTTCAAACTCAGCGGATACATAGATGCTTATCTGGCGCATTACTCCGACCAATTAAAAGTTGGAGAGTTTCAAAAATTCCCCACATCTTCGCCTATTTCTAATGCTTTCAGTTTGAATATGGCCATGGTCTCTGCCAGTTATCAAAATGAAAAAGCGAGAGGAGTAGTGACATTGCATGGGGGAGACATCGCAGCATGTGCTTGGTCTTCAAAATACAATTTTATACAAGAAGCAAATGCAGGCCTAAAACTTTTCAAAAACACTTGGCTAGATGCTGGTTTTTTTCGCACCCATTTGGGGTTTGAATCGATACAACCGAGAGAGAATATTGGCACTTCGATTGCATTAACAACCTATTATGAACCTTATTATTTGAGTGGGGCTAAGTTAACGCATTACCTTAACAAAAAAATAAGTTTACAAGTCAGTGCTTTTAATGGATTTAACACTTATGTTGCGATTAACAAGAAAAAGGCCTTTGGATTTTCTGCTATATACGAACCCTATTCGCATTTAATAGCAACTTATAATATATTAATTAGTGACAATTCCTCTGATACGATCCAGTACAATCAACAACGTATTTATCAAAATTTTTATATTGCCTTTAAAACAAAACGTTTGAATGTTGGATTCGAAGCCAACTTTGGTATCCAACAAAATACCGGCTTAGTGGACTCAACAAAATCGGCCATGATGTACAGTATGTTATTAGCCGTTAAGTATAAATTTAAACAGGGTAAATATGCAGTTTATGGCCGGGTGGAAGTATTTAACGACAAAGATGAAATATTAACAGGACCTGTCATCAATCAATACCACACTTTGGTGGGACTGCACGCTTTTGGAGCGACAGTTGGCATGGAATATAAGCCAATTAACAATGCTTTTCTTCGGCTTGAAAGTCGCTATCTGCATTTGTGGAACAATGAGAATATTTTTTATACAAACGGCACTTATACCAATGTGCGATTGGAAGTGATTGGAAGTTTGGGTGTATGGTTTTAATCTTTAGACAAAAAGGGCTTTATCCTTTCGGGCTTAATGGTTATTATGACATTCCAAGTATACCATTGGGCTTTTAAGTCATTCGAAATTAATCGCATGGTTTTATTAATAACCTCAGCCACCTCTGCATCTACCGAACTTGCAATAATTCCTTCCGTGTTGCCATAGTTGCCCCAATAAAACAACAAACTCACTTCTGTTTCTTTCTGTATTTTTTCCTTTGGCAAAGCACTCCAGTCTACCTTAGAATAAATAAAATTTTCTAACATCTCACGGTTATCCGACAGGGTCAAAACCAAAGTTTTTTCATACGTAAAAGTATCTGACTTTTGCCATTTACCGTTCTTAAAATACATATAAATTTCACGTCTGTTGATTTTATGATAAGCTTGGTTGTGAAACACTTTAATTATGCTTCCTCTCGAAGTTAATAAAGGAAAATTAAGCCATGTTACCTTTCTACCAATTCCATTTGTAATTTCAGGGAATGTCTTTTTATACAAAGCAACTAAACTATCTTCAGTGAAACAAGCACTTATCAAATTGGTGAGGTACAACTGACTATCGATTAAGGTAAATTGCGCTTCGTATCCACGCCAGCAATCGGAGGCACACATGGTTTCTTTAAACATGTTGCGCATCTTAGCAAATACAGTATCACTTTCCAACGGATTGCGCCAAAGTGGTAAGGTATCTTTTCCAATTATCAAAATGTCTGGTCGTTGCAAACTTGCATAAGCATTGGCAAACGATGCAATTAAGACTAACAAAACAAAAAACCGTTTTATTTGAAACATAGTTGGATTTAAGACTTCAAAAATACAAAATGGGTTGCCTATCGGTTAATTTCAGTTATGGCAATCTCAAATATATTTTCGTTTATCTAAGAAATATCAAAGTATTTCTAAGGAAAATTTCAATAACCGCTATAGCTAATATGCATACAGTCAAAAAAAAAGGTCTCCCGAAAATTCGGAAGACCTTTTTATAAATTTATTAGGTTTAAATTAAAGACTCTTTTTCAAATTGAATGTCAATTTACCTTTATTGGTACAACCACACTCATCATTTGTTGGTTCGTTAGCAATAATTTTAACAATTACATAAGTATTGGTATTTCTCAATTTAGCAATATAGATATCACCATTAACCGGCAAACTTACTGTAGCACTAGGAGTTCCAGAAGCATATTCATTGGCTGCTTCAATAGTAGTACCGTTGTTGTAATTAAATGTTGCTGATTTAACAAACATTGTTAAATTTTTTGCAGTAAATGCACCACTAAAGACAGTTGTAGCATCAGTATTCACCATGTCTTTGTCTGCATCAGCATCTGAACCTAATCTAGACTCACTTTTCATCAAATCGAATGCACCTGAATTTGAACCTAGAATATGATAGAACTTACCAAAAGTTTCATCAGCAAAACCAGTAATAGACTTAATATTGATACTTTTTGTTTGGATATTATCTTTCTTATCTGTTACAACCATTGTATAAGATTCTGTTCCAATTGCACCTACTGTATAGTTTCTTGAAAACGCAAAACTAGTTGGTTGCGCAACAATAATACTATCCAATTTTACAATTTCTGAACCCGTAGCCGATTTGTATTTTATAACCACTCTTTTGATACCATTATCTGTGTTTGCTGTAAAAGCTAAAGTCAGGGTAGTACCAGATATTTTAGACTCACCATCTACAGGCGAAGTTAAAACGATTACAGGACTAGTAACAACTTCAGGAGTTGGATCATCTTTTTTGCAACCTGTAAGAACAAGTGCAGATATCCCTACTACACCTAAGGTTAAATTCATAATGTTTTTGAATTTAGTTTTATTTATTGATTTTATCATGGGGCAAATTTAATTTGCATTAGAGCGCGTATACTTACATAAGCCTAGGCATATTTTACAAAATTAACTTATGTGAATAATGTAAGCTTTTTATTTGGAGATGGTAAAAGCTATATTCGCACCGAATGAATGCTGAATTGAAAAAAGCCTATTGGGAATTGCACATTGCTGTTTTCATATTTGGGTTCACTGCTATATTAGGAAAATTAATTAGTGCCGATCATTTTACTCTGGTATGGCACAGAATGTGGTTAGCGGCTCTGGGCTTTTTTTTAATACCCAGATTTTATCATTCACTGAAGGCAACACCAATCAAATCTATTATTACTTTGTTGGGTATCGGGGTATTGGTGGCCATCCATTGGCTAACTTTTTATGGCTCTATTAAAATTGGCAAAAGTGCGTCCTTAACACTTGGTTGTTTCGGTCTTACGAGCACCTTTACTTCCTTTTTAGAACCCATTATATACAAACGCAAATTAGATAGGCGAGAGATTATCCTCGGTTTAATTGCATTATTAGGCATAGGAATTATTGCCTATTACTCTCCTTCTGAAAGTGCTGAAGGCGGCAATTTCACCTTGGCAATTATTGTTGGGGTATTCTCAACTTTTGTAGCTGCCCTATTTTCGACAATTAATTCACGGCTAACCAATAAAATTGACACCAAGGTGATGTCATTTACGGAGCTAACTGGTGGCTTTTTATTTTTAAATATACTTCTACTTTTTGCGGCCCCCTTTATTGGACAATGGAAAGCGGTTTTGCCTATTCATAACTTTAACATCTGGCCAACCACCTTAACGCCTCAGTTCATCCATTCGCCGTATGCAGATTTTATTTGGATTGCTATACTTGCGCTTGTTTGCACCAATATTGCATTTGTTTTAAATCTAAATGCAATGAAAAAAGTAACAGCCTTTACAGCTAATTTGGCTATTAATTTAGAGCCAGTATATGGCATCATATTGGCTGCTTTTATTTTAAACGAACATCAATTTTTAAACATTCAATTTTATATTGGCACTGCTATTATTTTAAGCAGTGTTGTATTACACTCACTCATGAAAAAAAATGGACAATAATATCAATCAAATTATCAGAGAAAGAAGAAGTCATTATCCGCAAGAATTTACCGGAGCATTATTAGATGACAATATTATAAACACCTTGATAGAAAATGCCTGTTGGGCACCTAACCACACACTCAATTTTCCATGGCGGTTTATTGTATTGAAGGAAACGTCATTATCAAAATGGCTACAACAAGTACTAGACAATTACATCAAAAACACGCCAGCAGAAAAATTTAGTCAGAAAACCGCGGATAAGATACAAGCCTATCAAAAGCAAGTATCGCAGGTTATCGTTTTAATCTGCGAACACGATTCAGAAAATGCGAATAAACACAAAGAAGACTTAGCGGCTGTTGCGTGTGGCGTCGAAAATATGTATTTATCACTCAGTCAATTTCCCAATGCTGCTGGCTATTGGAGTACTGGAATGGGTACCTATGGGGAAGGTATGCACGCCTATTTTGAATTAAAAAGCAACCAAGAATTGATGGGCTTTTTCATGTTGGGATCGGTTGATAAAAAGCGTACTGAAAGCAGTAGAAAAGACTACAAACAATTTATTTTAGGTTAATTAATACAACCACCCAAACATCCACAAAGGCAGTGTTTTGCCTAAGGGTGTTTCTAAGTTATCTTTTACCACCTCGGCAATGTTTAATGCTGGAATTTGCTTTTGTACTTGGCCTCTTCCTCCTATTTCGAATATGTATTTGCCATTCATATTAGAATCTCATTGTTTTGGCAATTGGACTTTTTGACTTTCAATATGACCAGTATTTGACTTAATTTTTATAGCTACACAATGCAAAGGCACTTAATAAACACTCGACACTTCATTCACTCTGTTCGCATCAAGCTTTAAGAATGTAAACAACATCATACTAAAACTAAAGAGAGAGGATCCACCATAACTCATGAATGGCAAAGGAATACCTATAACAGGCAATACCCCTAAGGCCATGCCCACATTTACAAAGAAGTGAAAAAAGATTACCGATGCTGTACAATAACCATAAACCCTTGCAAAATCGTTCTTTTGCCGTTCGGCCATATAGTATAGTCTACCTATAAAAAATAAATAAACCAATACAAAAGTTGTAGATCCCACAAATCCATATTCTTCTCCCACCGTACAAAATATAAAATCTGTGTGTTGTTCGGGTACCAATTGCGCTTTGGTTTGTGTGCCATTGTTAAAACCATTGCCAAACCACTGCCCTGCCCCTATGCTGATTTTCGACTGTCGAACATTGTAGCTATAATCGCGTTTAGATGCCTTTTTATCCTTGCGATTTGCATCTATTTTAAATAAACTAAACTCCTTGGCTTTGCGTGGATAATACTCTGCCACATCTTGATTCAAGGTCACTAAAATTCTTTGTTGCTGATGGGGCTGTAATAGTTTTGCAAAAATAAAATCTACACTTAAAATAAAAATGGCGGATGAGAAAAAAACGATCAGTGTTAGCCATAACATTTGATTATATTTTTTAAAAAAGTAGAACACTGTGGCACAAATAATTAGTATGACTAAGATTAAATAGAGCGATGGAAAGAGGATAGTAAATACAAACAAGGTGGCCAAATACAAACCTATGACTAAGTACCAACCAGAAAAACCTTCGCGGTATAATACCAAGAAGAAACTTACGAATACCAACGCCGAACCTGTATCATTCTGCGCTAAGGTTAAGGCCATTGGCAATAGAATGATTCCGAAACAAATGGCGATATTTTTCTTCCCAGCAAACTTCACATCGAATGTCCCCAAAAATTTTGCAAGAGCTAAGGAAGTCGCATATTTGGCAAACTCACTTGGTTGAAGTTTAAAAGAACCTATCTTAAACCACGCTTGTGCCCCTTTATTGATAACACCTGTTCCTAACAAAACTAACAGCATTACAATTACAATAACGTAAATACCATAACCTGAAAAATTAAAAAACTTTGGATCGACTATCAGAATAAGAAAAACAATGATGGCGGTTACTCCAATCCATAAAAATTGCTTGCCGTATTCCATTGAAAGGTCAAAAACAAAAGTGTGATCGATGGTACTGTTTGCTGAATAAATATTCATGGCACCAAAACTCACAATCAATATATAAATTATAACCGTAAGCCAGTCGATGCGAATAGTTTCTTCGGGTCTATTATAATTCATGGTTTTGCTGTTAAAGGTAATAGTGGTTTGCGCAAAGTTGAATCCGGTTTAGGTGCATCGTACACTGATGAACCAACCAAATTAGAGTTAAGCATTCTATCCAACATATCTTTCCGAGAAGTAATTGTTTTATCTGTTGCTAAATATCGTTCTATCATTAAGTTCGCGATAGGTCCGGCATATTCTGCGCCATATCCACCATTCTCAACAACCACTGCGATGGCTATTTTAGGATTATCACGTGGAGCGAATGCAATAAATATTGAGTGGTGAGCACCGTGTGGATTCTGAGCAGTACCTGTCTTAGCACAAATCGTGATGCCTTCAATACCTGTTCTACCCGCTGTGCCACCTGGCTTACAAACCCTTGCCATACCCGCTATAACAGAATCGTAATAGGCTATATTTATCATGGCTTTGTGTTTGATTTTATACTGCTCAAGCAATATTTTTTCATCTCCAATAGCCTTCACAACATGTGGGGTGTAATAATAGCCCCTATTTGCAATAACAGTAGCTACATTGACCATTTGCAGCGGGGTTAAACCAATCTCGCCTTGACCAATTGACAAGGAAATAACATTACTAGAACGCCAATTCTTTCCAAAAACTCTTTCAAAATATTGGGTCTTTTTTACAATACCTGGTGATTCTTCTGGCAAATCAATTTCGGTTTTGATACCAATTCCGAAACTATTTAAATATTGGGTCCATTTAAGATAGGCATCTTGAACACTGTTGTATGCTGGATTATCCAATATACTTCTATAGACAAAGCAATAATAGGCATTACAACTTTGTTGAATGCTGTGTTCCAAATCTAGCGGAGATGCATGCGGATGACAACCAACAGTTAAAGAACCCATGTGATAACCTCCATGACACGGATATTTGGTATCAGGAGTAAGAACACCTTCCTGCAAACCTATAAGTGCTTGGACCGTTTTAAAGGTAGATCCAGGAGGATACGGCGCTTTTAGTGCACGGTTGAATAAAGGCTTTCTTGGATCGAGCAGTAAGGCACTAAAGTTTCTATTTCTGCTTTGACCAACCAATACATTTGGATCGTAATTTGGACTATTTACAATGGCTAACACCTCACCTGTCGCCGGTTCAATAGCGACAATAGAACCAAATTTATTTTTCATTAATTGTTCGCCATACTCTTGCAAATTTAAATCGATAGAAGCAATTAGATTCTGACCAGCGGTAGGCAAACTATCAAATTTACCGCCCGCAAAACTACCTTGTTGTTTACTGAATTTATCGACTAGTACTATTTTTTTGCCCTTTATGCCTCTTAAATATAATTCATAACTTTTCTCCATACCAGAAACGCCCTTAATATCTCCTGGCTTGTAATATTTTTCAACTTGCAATTGCTTTTCAGACACCTCACCCATATAACCCAATAGATGCGCTGCACCGTTGATATTATAACGTCTATCAATTTTTGTTTCGATAAAGAACGCAGGATACTCATAAATTATTTCTTGCAACTGCGAATAAATATTAAAAGGCAAACTTTTATAGATAATAGAGGCTTCACGCGTGTTGTATTTACTGGCTTTTTTTATCCTTTGATTAAATTCATTGGTATCAATCTGAAGTACATTACAAAGTCTTAATTTGTCAATATTCTTAATCTTTTGCGGCACTGCCATTAAATCATAAACAGCATCATTATAAACTAATAATTTCCCGTAACGGTCAACTATAGTGCCACGGGCTGGATAAATTGTGATTTCATTTGAACCATAAGCGAGGGCCTTGTAATAATTAGAAGTATCTACTATTTGCAGGAAAAACAATCGGGTAATAAAGATGACACCAATGACCGTTAATACGATAAAAAACACCAATAATTTACTGCTCTTCTCCATGGTTATAAGCTGTTCAAATGAATTATGATTTAGTCGGTTTATAAATCAAATCTTCTAACGTAATAGTGAATAAAAAAGTAGCTATCGAGCTAATTAAAACTGCAGGCAATGTTACGATTAAAAAATTACTAAAGAAATTATCACCCATGGATTCCAACAGGGCAAAAACTAAATGATACAGCACAATAAACGTCATGAAATAGGTCCATTTCCAAGGGCGACCTTTTTTAGAAGTCCATATCTTATTGTCTTCCTCGCGCGAGGCAATTTCATTTTCTATTTCACGGGTTGCATAATGTCTAAAGAAACCAACGAAAGTGCATACGGCCGCATTGACTCCCATGGTATTAAAAAAAGTATCCAAGATCAAACCAGCCATAAAAGAAACACCAATTAACCAAACATGCGACATACGCGGTGGTAATAAAAGCAAAAACATGACCAACACTTGCGGCTGAAAATAAACACTAAAAGATGAATTGATATTCACATTGCTAATTACAAATAACTGAAGTGCCATTAGCAATATATAGAGGCCTAAATATTTCGCTATATCAAGTATCATTTTATTTTCTCTTTTAACTTTTTCTCTAGCTCTTGCACTTCTCTGTTAAATAAATTCTTTACAACATAAACAGTGCTTATCTTTCCAAAATTGACTGCTAATTTTACTTTAATTTTATAAAAGTCATCCGTTGATTTGGTTTCCAATTTATCAACTACACCAATTGGTATATTTTCAGGTAAATACTTTGAATAAGGACTGCTAACAATGTGGTAACCCTTTTTTATTTGTTCATATTTATTCACTTCTAAATAATCGACAAAATTAGGATCGCGGCCTAACCAATGGATGGTTCCTTTGGCTAAATTCATTTCTTGGATTTTGCAACCCAATTTGAATGTACTATTGAGCACAGAAGTAACGATGCTGTAATTCTCTGAAACTTCGACCACACGACCAACAACACCCTCGGGACAAAATACACCCATGCCAGTTTCTAGTCCAGAAGAACTGCCCCTGTTAATGGTTATAAAATTGTTTTGCAGATTGATGGTATTGGTAATAACCTCAGCAGGAATGTATTCATACCGTTGCTTGTATACAGAATCATTGACGGTGAATACCTTTCGAGACTCGATTAAATAATTATCTTTTAACTGTCTTCGGAGCAACAAATTCTCGTTAGACAAGGCTTGATTTTTATGGTATAAATCAAAATAATCAAAAATAGAATGGTTGGTTTCTTGAAGTTTTCCAGCCAATTTACGGGTATTGCTAAAATAAAAAGCCGACTGGTAGCGGTTACTTTTGATAATTGAGATGAGGCAAACTATTTCTAGAAATAAAAATAACAAGACATGAAGTTTGTTTTTTAAATACCGAAATATTGAGTTCATTCAAAAAAACCAATTATGAAGTCATTAAGAATTTAAATTTACCAATGTTTTTGAGGGCAATGCCTGTTCCTCTTACCACTGCTCTGAGGGGATCTTCTGCCACATGCACTGGTAATTTAGTTTTGGCTGAAAGCCTCTTATCTAAACCTCTAAGCAAAGCGCCTCCACCTGTCAGGTGAATGCCTGTTTGATAAATATCAGCAGCCAATTCTGGAGGTGTATTCTCAAGTGCTTTCAAAACAGCCTCCTCTAATTTAACAATCGACTTATCTAAAGCCAATGCAATTTCAGAATAGGATACAAATACTTGTTTAGGTATACCTGTCATTAAATCTCTACCATAAACCGCATAATCTTCAGGCGGATTATCTAATTCAGTTAGGGCTGATCCAACATTGATTTTTATTTTTTCGGCAGTACGCTCACCACACAGTAAATTGTGTTGACGTTTCATATACTCGCTAATATCCATATTGAACTCATCACCAGCTACACGGATGGACTGGTCGCAAACGATACCTCCCAAAGCAATAACTGCAATTTCGCTTGTACCTCCTCCAATATCAATCACCATATTGCCCATAGGCTCAGTAACATCAATTCCAATACCTACCGCAGCAGCCATTGGTTCATGAATCATGTAAACTTCTTTTCCTCCAGCACGGTCAGCACTGTCTTTAACTGCTCTTTTTTCAACCTCTGTAATGCCTGAAGGGATACAAATAACCATTTTCAATTGAGGTGAAAAAGATTTACCTGATTTATTGATTTTTTTAATCATTCCTCTAATCATGTGCTCGGCAGCATGAAAATCGGCTATAACACCATCCTTTAGGGGACGAATCGTTTTTATATTATCATTCTCCTTGCCAAACATTTGCATGGCTTCGTGACCGATCGCAATGACCTTGCCCGTGCTTCTCTCCATAGCAATAATAGATGGCTCATCAACTACCACTTGATCTTTGTGTATAATCAGAGTGTTGGCTGTACCCAAATCTATTGCTAATTCCTGTGTGAAAAAATTAAACCATCCCATTTTAACGCTTTAAATATTATTAAATTATAATTCTACCGCAAAATAACGATATTAAACAGTATTATTTATCAATCCGAAAAAATAATTTTCATTTTTTTTGAAATATATTTGTTTGTTAAAAAAAATAAAGATTACTTTGTTCTAATATTAAGTGCAAAATTAAGATAATATCAAAATGGAAAAGAAAAAACCAGGACGCCCCTCTAAAAATGACTCGAGAAGAGTAGAGATTTTAGAAAAAGCAGCAAACTGCTTCACTCAGTTTGGCTTTAATAAAACTACATTGGATGATATTGGTGATGCATTAGGATTTAATAAAGCGGCTCTTTATTACTATTTCAAAAACAAAGAAGAATTGTTTAGCAATGTAATGAAATACGAACTGGCTCGCTTATGGGACAGATTGCGCGAAGAAAGAACTAATACCAAGGGATTTGAAAATAAAATGCTGGAATATTTTGAAATCAGAACCGATGGTTGGATAGCATTGGTGAAATTAAATGGCCTTTCAAAAGATAACTTAATTAACCTTAATGAGACCTTTTCAAATGCTATCATGTCTTTTAGAGGCAACGAAGTACAATATTTAACCAGTGTTATACAAGAGCAAAAAACCAAACACAACAACACTGAAATTGCTAAATTTTTAAATAACTTATTGGATGTTCAAACTTATATTACAATGAGTGGTATACTGCTTGAAAGTATTGATACGGACGCGAAAAAACTAGTTGAAATCAAAGCTAAAAAAAATCTTGTATTGATGTATTATCTGAGTGTACTTAAATCCGACAAACTACCGGTTTAATTTCATAAAAAAAGCCTTATAAAAAGCTTGTATCAGTAAAAAAAATGCAAGCCCACATCGCACCGCTCAACCTGCTGCCCTTGCTGTGTTCCCACCCTGGGGGAGTCCACAAGGAGCTGGTCGTGCAGACTTGCGTTGCAAAGGTACCAAAAAAAATACAAAAAAAAAAGGAACCCTTCATTTTTGCATCCAATTATGTAACTATTTAAAAGAACTGAATGTCCGCAAAGTATCATAACCCTGTAATACTAGCAATAACGAGCCTGT
>JAQSCZ010000061.1 GCA_029945665.1 bacterium
GCTAGTAAGCCGTGGTACCAGCCATATGTGCAACCTTCGTAACAGTCATATTAAAGAATTAAAAAAAAGTATTGGAGGTTTTAAAAATTTAAAATCAAAAAAGTTCCCTATTCTTCCATATTCTGTCGCACCACTTCGTACATTACCAAAGCAGCAGCAACAGATACGTTCAATGAGTCGAGCTCGGAGCGCATCGGGATTTTTATGAGTTTGTCGGCCAGTTTTAAAAGGGCGTTTTGTATGCCATCCTCCTCGCTGCCCACTAATACCACACAAGGCATTTGCAGTTTTTCGAAATACAATTCTTTATTGGCTTTTTCTGTGGCTGCTATAATTTGCAAGCCATCATCTTTTAAATGCTTAATGGTTTGAAACATGTTTTGAGAGCGACAAACAGGCAGGTGCAACAAAGCTCCGGCAGATGTCTTTATGGCTTCATCTGTAACCGTTGCTGAGCCTTTTTCAGGAATAACAATGGCATGGGCGCCTGCGGCCATAGCCGTACGTGCAATGGCTCCAAAATTGCGAACATCAGTAATTCTATCAAGGGCTACTATAAATGGTTGCTTGCCCTTGGCAATTAAATCTTTTACTAGCTCCTCGGCATTGCTATAAGTAATAGGTGATATTTTAGCCACAACACCTTGGTGATTACTATATTTACTTAAGGAATCTAACTTCTCTTTCGGTACTTCGGTAAAAATAATCTTGTGCTTGTTCAGTATTTGCTTAATGTATTTTAAGCCATCGCCCATGCCTTTTTGAACATACACTTTTAAAAAAGTAGTTTTTGCCAATATGGCTTCTTCGAGTGGGTGTACACCGAAAATAATTGTAGAGTCGTAATATTTTTCGTCCATGCGTTTGTGTTTAAATAAAGAACCGTTAATTTTTTGATGCTTCAAAAAATTAACGGTTCTTCTAAGGCTATTTTTTTATTTTCTTAGATTAACTGTTAATAAAACTAGTAACTGCTGGTTCAAGTGATTTAAGCGTTTTCTCCATATCTGCTTGCGTTTTGGTAAAGCCCCAACGTTTAGCATAATCAGCAGCGCGTTTCATGAAGTCAAGTGCATCTTGTGTGTTTACTTGTTTCATGTATTCAGTACCTTGACTGCGGCCGTTGAATTTTACATAGTAAGCGGCTTCTTGGCGTGCGATTTCAAACAAACCTTTCAAGTGTTTTTCGGCTTTATCGTCTTCACCAATTTCATGGTAAATCATGGCCATGCTGAACTTGATATTGCCTTTGGTTAACAATACATCTTCAGGAATTACTTCCGAACATCTGTCTAACAAAGCACCTGCTTTCTTTCTGTAATCGGCTACTTTTGCTTGCGCATCTGCGCCAGACAATGTAGAATCTTTGAACTTCATTTCTTCCACTTTGTTTACAAATGTGCCAGCTAATGAGACAAACAATTGTTGAAGGGTTGAAGGTACAATTTCGGCCTTATCATCTAAGAAGAAGTGTTTCTTTTTATTCATCCCGCTGAATTGGTAATTCTTCATTAAATTCTCGTACAATACCTCTTCATTTACACGGGTTACATCATTTCTGCTCGCTTGCGTTTTTACGGGAATCAATTGATAAATCAAACCTCTGCGTTCAAAATAAGGCTCCATGTTTAAGAATCCATCACTGCCCGATGTAGTGGTGAAACAGATAGGGCGTTTCCAACCTCTTTCAGCATTGGTAGCCACTAAGTCAAGCAATACTAAATCGCCTTTGTTCATGCCTCTGCCAGGGAAATTAATTGTTATCTGAGAAACAACATTGTTGGTATCTTTAATGCCCATTTTTAATGCACCTTCCTTGCTAATGTTAGTAGGTAATGTAAATGTTCTGGTATTGAATGAAGGCGTTTTACTATTCACCAATTGATTTAAGAAAGTTCTTAAGTCTCTTGGTCCTTGATTCGGATTGCTGCCATCAAATTGGAAATAATCGTTGATTCCAGCATCCAATTGATGTTTGGTTAAAGTTAAAGGCAGCGGCTCGCTATTGTATACCTTTGTCAATAATACTTGAGAATACCAATCGGTAGGCAATAAACTTTGATTGATAATTCTAATATCTGTGCGAATGCCTTCAACATTTTGTGCGTACCACAATGGATAAGTATCATTGTCACCATTGGTGAATAATATCGCATTTGGCGGACAGGACATTAAATAGTCTTTAGCGAAATCAATTCCTAAATATCTACCACTTCTGTCGTGGTCATCCCAACCCTGCTGACCCATGATTACTGGAGCGCTAAGTGCTAATGCGCCAGCTAAGACAGCGGCACCTGTAGCACCCATTTTATTTTTAAGTTTATCCCAAATGAATAAAACACCCAGGCCAATCCAAATACAGAAAGTTTGAAATGATCCTACGTGCGAGTAGTCTCTTTCTCTTGGTTCAAATGGTGGTTGATTTAAGAAAATAATAATCAGGATACCCGTGAACACAAATAATACCGTAGTTACAATGGCATCGTTTTTATTCTTTTTGAAATGGAAGATTAAACCAAAAACACCCAAAATTAATGGCAAGAAATAATACTTGTTTTTGGCTTGGTTGTTTTCCATATAATCTGGCTGTCCACCTTGTGGTCCAAGGCGGATATTATCTACCAATGGAATACCACTAATCCAGTTGCCATCAGTGTATTGATTAAAACTGTGCCCTTGTTTATCATTTTGGCGACCCGCAAAATTCCACATAAAGTATCTGAAATACATGTGACCTAACTGGTATCTAAATAAGAACGCCATGTTGTTCATCATCGTTGGTTTCTCCGCTTTTGCTTCTTTCAATTCATTGCTAAGCTGTTCTCTTTCCTTAGGATCTTGGGATTGTTGAACACGTTGTTCTAAAATATTTATTCGGTTGTCCTGATCGGCCATACCGCTCCAAAAACGGTAACCACTTTCGGCACCTTCCTTGTTCATATCGCCCATGCGCGGGAAAGGGGTACAAAAATTCTTATCGTAAATGTATTCTTGTCTTTTGCCTATTTCCGTATATTCAGTAGAATCTTTTCTATAGATTGTACTGCCCTCAGAAATTTCTGGATAGCCATTGTCATCATATGCAACAGGGGCATTGTAATAGGGTCCATAAGCCAAAGGACGGTCGCCATACTGCTCACGGTTAATATAACTTAATAAGTTAAATGGCTCCTCTGGATTGTTCATGTCAATAGGCGGGTTATCTGCAGAGCGAACAACCACCATGGCATAACTGCTATAACCTAATAATACATAGGCCAAACAAATGAATGATAAATTCCAAATGCGGTGAACTTTTACTTTACTGAAATAATAAATGCCATAGCCTGTTCCTGCTATTAATAGAATGATAGCAAACATAGAGCCTGAACCAAAGCCAAAGCCCATGGTATTTACAAAAAAGTAATCCATTTTAGCCATTAGTGTAGGAACACCTGGTATAACTCCTTTTTGAACAAAGAATAAAACACCTAGGCCCGCAAGGAAGCAGTATATGAGGCCTTTAGTTGAATATTTGAAATTTTTAAAGTAATAGATAAATGCAACGGCTGGTATCACCAATAAGTTCAATAAGTGGGTGCCGATTGCTAAACCAATAAAATAGAAAATTAAGATTAACCATTTATCAGCGTAAGGGCTATTGCTTTCTTCCCAACGCAAAGCGGCCCAAAATGTAAAGGCAGTGAAGAATGAAGACATGGCATAAACCTCTGCTTCAACAGCACTGAACCAAAACGAATCACTAAAGGTTAAAGCTAATGCAGCTACGATACCACTTGCGAAAATAGCAATTCTATTGCCTGTGTTATCATTGTCTTTACCAACAATTTTACGTGCAAAGTGGGTCGTAATCCAAAAAGTGAATAGGACCGTTAAGGCACTGCACATAGCACTTTGTAAATTAACTGCAACCGACACACCTGCATCGGAAGAGGCAAACATGGCAAATAGGCGACCAATTAATAAAAAGAAGGGAGCTCCTGGAGGGTGTACCACTTGCAATTTATCTGAGGCAGAAATAAACTCGCCACAATCCCACAAACTTACGGAAGGCTCGAGTGTCATATAATACACTGCCATAGCTACCACAAACATTAGCCAACCAATGAGGTTGTTGATTACTTTATACTTCATAAATAATTGTTAAAAAAAATAATTAGGGAACGAAAATAAGTAAAAAGGCGTTTGTTTTGAAATTTAGTTGGTTTAAAAGTTAAATTTAATCCACAAGGGATGTTGTTTTTGTTGTTTTCTATGTGTTTTTGGGCATCGGCCTTGTGGGCTAATGAGGGGTTAGCCACAGATTCACAGATTATAAATTAGGAATAGAAAACAGATTTAATATCATAGACATCAGCCTTGCTAGGCTAATGAAGAGTTAGCCACAGATTCACAGATTATAATTAGGAATAGAAAACAGATTGACTATATTGACATCAGCCTTGTTAGGCTAATGAGAAGTTAGCCACAGATTCACAAATTAAATTATCGTCAATTAAATCTGTGCAATTCATCAGCCGCAGGCTGAGTTCTTAAAATAAATCTGTGAATCTGTGGCTATGAATTGAATCCTAAAAACATGATCGCATCAGCCTGAAGGCTGATGGACAGATTGCCACAGATTCACAAATTAAATTATCGTCAATTAAATCTGTGCAATTCATCAGCCGTAGGCTGAGTACGTAAAAAAATCTGTGAATCTGTGGCTATGAATTGATTCCTAATAACATGATCGCATCAGCCTGAAGGCTGATGGGGAGGTTGCTACAGATTCACAAATTACAAACAAAATTATATAAACCAATCTTTAGCTTTGAAATTTTACCACAAGCCTGACAGTGTAGACCTATCTAGCCGCCAATCCATGTTATGAGTATTAACTTCAGATTGCATTCCAACCTTCAAGTGTTTTAAATTGATTGGTTTCTGTTAAAATCAATCGAAAAGTACAAAGGCTTGAAATTATTTCAGATTTGATAGATCATCTATATTTTTGTATTTGCGGTCCTATTGAAAAGACCTCCCCCGCATAGTTATCAGGAGTGAAAAAGCCGATTATTCAAAATTAGTGATAACCTTATGAAATTAAATTGTATCAAAACTAAAGCAAATACTGAGGATGAGCAGTTCGAATCGCTGACTCTCTGCTTTGCAAAAGATTTTCCAGTGAATGTTGCCGATTTTTTAACCGGTTGTAATTCCTCAGACAATGTCTGATGTTTTTTGTTTAGCATGGTAAAGTTGCTAGGTGAATTGTCGAACTTTATGTCTTCGGGATGAAATCTTAAATGGGATTTTATTCTCAATTGCTTGAAAAATAAATTAATGATTAACACAGACTTAATTTTTGATAAGTTTTTCAATAAAATGTAAGCAAAAATGTTTATATTTGTAATGTGATTACGCTCTATGAAAAGTATAAAGGCATACATCCCGGTAAAATTCTATTGAGGGAATTGAATAAGCGCGCTATAAAACAGCGGCCATTTGCTCTTTCATTGTGCGAGCACCCCCAAACTTTTAATGCGATAACGAAAGGCAAAAGAGGTATTAGCACTTCGCTAGCTCTAAAAATAGAAAGGGAACTCAATTTAGAGGAAGGAACTTTTGTGATATTACAAGCATGGTATGATATCCAGAAAATCAAGCAAATGGAAATGCAGGTTACTCCCAACTTCTCAGTTCTTAACAAATCTTTATTCTGGGATACAGATATAAATCGCATTGATTGGCAACGCCAATACCGAGCAGTAATTCAGCGTGTTTTTGAACGCGGAAATGAAATTGAAAAGAATGAGATCTCTCGTTTTTACGGTGCGGAAAAAATAAAAAAGGCAGTGATGGAATTCAAAACACGAAATCCTTACACTGTCTATCATCTTAGTAAAAAATTAGATTAATTTGCTTCACTATAACACAATAAGTGGAATTTTAAAAACCGCATTAAATACTTTAATGTTGTCGCCACTTTTTAACTCATTCCGATTGGTTGGAGGTACAGCATTAAGTCTTCAAAAAGGACACCGTATTTCCATTGATATCGATTTATTCAGCGATGTGCCTTATGGGGATATCGATTTTAAGACGATTGACCAGTTTTTAGAAACTTCGTTTCCTTATGCAAATCATCTCTCCGATCCAAATCCATCCATAGGGAAATCATATACCATTGGCAAAAGCAGGGACGAAGCCATTAAACTGGACATATTCTATACTGACATATTCATACAGCCGCCATTAATTGAGGATAATATACGCATGGCTACAACAGCGGAAATTATTGCAATGAAATTAGATGTGGTGCAGCGGGGGGGACGCAAAAAAGATTTTTGGGACTTACATTTATTACTGAGTGATAACACAATAAGTTCCATGCTTTCGTTACACGAAAAAAGATATCCATATACACATAACAAGCGCCTAATTTTAAAAAATTTTACCAACTTTGCACTTGCGGATGATGATTTTGATCCGCTCTGTTTACTTGGGAATCAATGGGAATTTATTAAGGAAGATATTATTGAAGCTATACAAAAGCACCAAGCAATTAAATAAAAAACACTTAATAGCAGAATAGAAAAAATACGTTTACCAATCGTTTATGTCTAGTGGAATGCGCAGAATGCAGCGCTTTAAAGCTATATGAGATTTAATAACTTTTGTCAAAATCACTTGTAAAACTATCGCTTATATTTATTACTTTTGTTTTAGATGGTCGCCTAGAAGGGACCATGCCTTCGGAAAAGCCGATTATTCAAAATTAGTGATACCCTTATGAAATTAAATCATATCAATACTATTGAAAATATAAGGAAGGAGCATTTCGAATCGCGCACTCTCCGCAATACAAGTTAGTTTGAGATATTTTTTAATTGAGTTAAAGTTATTAATTTTGGGGTAAATAGATATTATTAATGATGTATCCAAAAATTCCACCACCGGCAATTTTGTATAAATATAGAACATGGGAAAATAAATTTCATTCAAATATTTTGACTGAGAGGGAATTATTCTTCTCTATGCCAAATAAGTTGAACGATCCTTTTGATTCATTGTTGCCATTCAGGTTTGAAGACAAAGTTCTGACAAAAGAGAATTCACTTAAAAGTATTTATTTCTATAAGAAGTTATTTAATCCGAGAATGAGCGAAAATGAGTTATTACAAGCATCTTTATATGATTTGGATAATACTGATTGGGAACGGAGGTGGAAAGAATATTTACCTAGGCATCGAGAATTAGTTAATCTTAATTGGGGAGTTTTGAGTATGGCTTCAGAAAATCACAATTTATTGATGTGGTCACATTATGCAAATGGCCACCAAGGATTTTGCATAGGTTTTGATACTAGAATCCTGTGTCAGGTTGCAGAGTGTGCAATAATGGATATGAATTACACCAATGAATTTCTTTTACTTCCACCATATGAGTTAGGAAAAGACGAAACTGATCAAATAGTACAACTTTTAATTACGAAGTCTGAATTGTGGCGTTATGAATGTGAGTATCGATTACTTAAATTCAGGACACCAATGGAACCCTACCGAAAACTAATTGTCCCGGCAGAAGCCTATAAAGAACTAATTTTTGGTGCAAGCATTTCTATTGAAACAAAAAAGGTAATGACTGATATTGCCACTATAAAATTTCCAAAAATGACAATATTTCAATCTGAAATCGACGATAATGAATTTAAATTAAATTTTAAAAAATTAAACTAATAAATCCTTAAGAATTGCCAAGAGATAGCCCCTCCAGGAGTCGAACATATCAAACAAAGGAATACTGGCCCTATTTTTCATATTTATTTGAAATAATCCTTAGTTATATTCACATTTCCATCTTTTCCGAAGACCTAGTCCATTCCAAGCGACCGTCTATTGCAAATATAAGCGAATGGGGTATTTATTAAAGTGCAATTTTTATAAATGGTGGTGACTTTTGATTGCTTTGCTTGAGACGAATAAATAGTTTATAAATTCTTTTATTGCGTTAGTCTGATGTAATAGACGCAGTATTCATTGCCTCAATTTTCGAAATATCCTAAACTAAATATGTGCAATTCATCAGCAGCAAGCTGAGTACTTAAAAAAAATCTGTGAATCTGTGGCTATGAATTGATTCCTAATAACATGATCGCATCAGCCTGAAGGCTGATGGGGAGGTTGCTACAGAATACACAGATAAATTATCGTAAACTAAATCTGTGCAATTCATCAGCCGTAGGCTGAGTTCTTATAAAGAATCTGTGAATCTGCGGCTGTGAATCCCCCTCTAAGATTCGATAGTACCAAAGCTATACTTTTTGTTTTTTGGTAAACAAATTTGTGGAAATTTGAGGCATAAAAAAGGTCCTGAATTTTACTCCAGAACCTTTTCCCAATTATAATTATATCAACAGAAATTGATTTTTATTTTTCTATCTTTAACCCCACTACATTGTCTGTGCCATCCGGATTTTTGCCTTCAATTAAAATAGCACCTTCCGTATTTTCTAAAATTGATTTTAAATTCTGAATGCTATAAACGCTTTGCTTATCTATTTTAGTAATGACAAAACCTACGGGTAATTTCCCTTTAAACGGACCACTCCCAACACTTTGAATTTTAATACCGTTTTTAATACCCAATTTATCTTTTTCATCTTTACTTAGCGTTGAAAATGTGGCGCCTTTAATGGTATTTATTTCTGATTTGTCGGCTACACTTGGTGTTTCTTTTCCATCTAAGCCTTTTAATACTGCAATTATTTCTTTGACATCGCCTTTGCGATTAATAGTCAATGAAACTTTATCGCCAGGGCGGAATTTGCCAATCTCTTCTTGCAAACCAGATACGCTATTCACTTCAACACCATTTACTTTGTCTATCACGTCCCCTTTTTTAACACCTGCTTTACCTGCAGAGCCATTCTCACTAACTTCTTGAACCAATACCCCTTTCAATTCTTTCAAGCCTTCTTTCTCGGCTAATTCCTGCGAAATTTCTAAGATCGCAACGCCTAAAACCGCGCGTTGTACTTTGCCAAATTTCAATAAATCGTCCATTACTTTTTTAACTAAATTAACGGGGATAGCAAAACCATAACCTGTATAACTGCCGGTTTGAGAGGCAATGGCCGTATTGATGCCTATGAGTTGACCGTTGGTGCTAACTAAGGCGCCACCGCTATTGCCAGGATTAATGGCGGCATCGGTTTGTATAAAATTTTCGATGGCATATTGGTTGTCTTGGCTGCGCAATAAATCGATGCTGCGACCTTTCGCACTGACAATACCTGCTGTCACAGTGCTCGTTAAATTCATTGGGTTGCCAACAGCAGCTACCCATTCGCCTACCTTTACTTGGTCGCTATTGCCAAAGGACATGAAGTTTAAATTTTTTTCATCTATTTTTAATAGGGCCAAATCGGTTGTTTTGTCTGTGCCTATTAATTCGGCCAAATAAGTGCGTTTGTCGTTCATGGTAATTTCGATTTTACTGGCCTTGTCGATAACGTGGTTATTGGTTACAATATAACCATCTTGGGTAATAATGACACCGCTGCCGGTGGCTATGCCTGGTCCGCGGGGCATGTCAAAATCAAAACCATGGTCTTTAAAAAATTCAAAAGGATCCATTTGGCCATTTTGTTCTTTTTTTGCGGAGGGTTTTTCTGCCTCATAATACGATTTAATATGCACCACAGCTGGGGTGCTTGTTTCTGCAACTTTTACAAAGTCGAAACCCACTGATGCCTCCTTGCTAGAGAATGTGCTTGCAAAGCGGGCATTGTTTTTTTGCATGGCTTCGAAACTGGAAGGATGGTTGTAGTTTGTAATCAAATGATTGATACCAACACCAAAGAGAGCACCTAGTGCTGCAATGGTAAAAATGCTTAATATTTTTTTCATACAGGATGCGTTTGTTTTTAAATTTTTTTCAAAAAATGTTCCAAATTTTTTTAATTACTTTTGTCAACGCAAAGAGATAGAAAATTAGTATATCTAATTTACCTTTCTCGATAAATCGGTATTAATAAACCATAAACAGTTGCTGGGAAGAAAAAAATTGAATGATGAGCAATTAGTGGTCGCTATTAGAAATGGCGATCAGGATGCAGTTGTTCAATTATACAAGGACAATGTTATGGCGATAAGGAATTACATATTGAAAAATAGCGGTACCAGTGATGATGCTGAAGATATCTTGCAAGAAGCTTGTGTGGCGGTATGGGAGAAAATCAAAAAGGGCGAACTAGAACTCAAAGCCAAGTTGAGTACTTTTGTTTTTGCCATTAGCAGAAATTTGTGGCTAAAGCGTCTTCATAAGGCTGGTAAACAAAGTCAGTTGGATGACAAGCATACTGAAAATTTGTCAGTGGGTGATGATACTTTTGCTTCAGAAAATAGGCAAATAGTCGTGCAGATGATGGATAAGCTAGGGACCAATTGTAAAGACCTATTATTGATGTTTTATTTTGAAGGATATGATATGAACACTATCGCACAAAAATTGCAGTACAACAATGCTGATACTGCCAAAGCTAAGAAACACCAATGTTTTAAGCAATTGCAAGCTTTTGTACTAAGTAGTTACGATAAAGGAGATTTAATAGGACAATAATTGAATACGCACGATCACCATACCGACCAATTTGATTTATACCTGAACAACCGTTTAGAAGCGGGAGAACGCGCCAAATTTGAAGGAAAGCTATTGAATGATGAAGTGTTTAATAAAGCATTTACTGAACATAAAATTCTTGTTTTAGGAATCAATGATTTTGGAAAACAAGCACTCAAAAATTATATAAAAGAGCAAACAAAAGATGGTGTAAATGGCACCCAATTAAAAGTCATGAGAGCTTTCTATGCAGTTGCAGCGTCTCTTGTTTTAGTAATTGGTTTGGTGTTTGTTTATCGTCAATTTGGCAATGCTAGCAGCCAAAAAGCGATGGAGATTGCAGCTGAGCCGGAGGCTATTACAGTGCCTGCCGATACGCTTGTTCAACCGAATACTACGTTCATGGAAATGGAAGCAGTTAAAAAGGAAGAATCAGTTGAAATGGATAGGGTAGCGGTGCAAGACGAAAATGCAGTGATGCAAGAAATGCAAATTCAAGATGATGCTACGCTAGCAGATTTAAAGGCGTCGGAATCTGCGGGTGAAAACGCACCATCAACTTCTTTGGATAATTATAAAATTGTGTCAGAAATGAAATTGCGTGATACGGTTCTATTGGCTTTATACGTTGTGAATTTATCTGATGAATTGGCCAATAAGGACAATGTAAATTCTGAAAAGAAACTATCAAAAGCAAAGATACCCAGCACATATAATAACAACAACTATAATAACAAACCTGCAGTGAATGAAAAAGCTGATTCTGTTGTGCGTAAAAAATTGAAAGTTGATGTCGTAAAAACAGATAAATATAACATTGAATATTGGCAATCACCTATTAATTTCAAAGGGTATAAGTTGGTAGGGTATACTTTACAATTATATGGTTTAGGGGCCAATCAAAGTAAACTGAAATTGTATAAAGTCGATTATCAATTGTATTTGCGACTGAATGGAATCGTTTACGCCCTGAGAAGTTGTGTTGATGGATGTGCATTTGTGCAAGAACAAGACGATGTTATTCGCGAATTAATATTAGAACAAAATTAATGGACTTAAATTTCCAAAAATACCAAGGAGCGGGCAATGATTTTATAATTATTGACAATAGGAATAGACACTATGACCATTTAAATGTGGCCCAATTATGCCATCCAAAGTTTGGTATTGGTGCCGATGGTTTAATGCTATTGCAAAATTTAGAAGGCTATGATTTTGAAATGGTATATTACAACAGCGATGGTAATGTGAGTACTATGTGCGGCAATGGCGGTCGCTGTATTGTCGACTTTGCAAAAGGGCTTGGGTTATTTGAAGCTAGTACTGTTTTTAAAGCAATAGACGGTAGACATGATGCCAATTGGACCAAGGAAATTGTGGAGCTTCAAATGCAAAATGTACAACAGGTGAGTGTACTTGCGAATGCTTATGAATTAAACACTGGGTCGCCCCATTATGTCGCCTTTGAAGAAAATGTATCTGCTATTGATTTGGTGCCAACCGCTCGAGCAATTAGATATAATGATATTTATAAGTCCGAAGGAATCAATGTAAACTTTGTTGAAGTATTAGGCCCAAATTCTCTTAAAGTGCGCACCTACGAAAGAGGTGTCGAAGACGAAACATTAAGTTGCGGAACAGGCGTTACTGCTTGTGCAATTGCCTATAGTCTGTTATCAGGCTTAGCCGATAGAGCCCATACAATTGCGATATCAACACCGGGTGGCCAACTTAAAGTGAAATATGAATTGCACAATGGTCAATACACACAAGTATGGCTTATTGGTCCTGCCAAAATGGTTTTTGAAGGTCATATCGAAATCTAGAATTAGTCAACTTTATTGACTAATTTTAAAAAGCTTACCCAAGCCAGATAGGTTTTCGAATTTTCGAAGAACTAACAGTTCAATATAACCTATCCTAAAATATCTTTTTTGCTTCGCAAGCGAAAAGTTCATTTGATAATCTATAAACGGTAGGTATAATTTTATTTTAAGTCGATTAATTTCCTTTTATTTGTTAATCTGAATATGTCAAAAGTAATATCCAATAAAACTGGGTTAATGGTGCTGGCCCTTATGCTGTATGCATTGGTGTATATGGGTTTTACCTATCCACTGATTCGCGATTTTGGCTCTCAGTTTATGGGTATTCCCTTGTATGGCGACTCAACAAGTTATATTTGGAGCATCTGGCATTTTAAATATGCGATTAGCAATGGACTCAATCCTTTAGAGACACAAATGCTTTTTAGTCCAATGGGCTCAAGTATACTCATGCATAGTTCTGTGCCAATTGCTGGGATAATCAATTTAATGATTGGCAATCCTGTATTGACTATGAATATAGTTTTACTATTGAGTTTTGCTTTTAGTGGACTTGGCGTTTTTAATCTGTTGCGCTATTTTAATATCAATTTATTTTTAAGTGTGTTAGGGGGTTTTATCTATGCCTTTTTTCCATACAAAACGGCCCATTTACCTGAACATTTAAATTTGGAATTAACGGCTTTAATCCCATTTTTTATTCTGTATATTTTAAAAACATTTAGATTCGAACCAGGTAAATTGTTGCCAATATGGGTCTCAAAAAAATACTTTGTGGTGTTGGTTTTTTTAAGTATTTTGAGTCTTTTATCCGACTATTATTACTCGGTGTATGTCTTCTATTTTGCAGTGTTATTTGTATTGTTAAATTGGGTCTATCCTGTTTTCAAAGGCATGTCAAATAAGCAATTATTAATTGTTTTTTTAGTGGTTTTTGTGCTCGGTCATTTTTTAATCAGAGGGTTGGTTTTGCTCAATCTAAACGATAAAGGGGCCTTATGGTGGAGTGCAGATGTAGCCGCCTTATTTGTTCCAAATACTGGAAGTTGGTTGTATGGCAATTTGAACAGCGTTGTCGCTTTTCGCGATAGTTTTTTTAGATACCCTCAAAGTGTAGAATTTGTAATGTTTTTAGGCTATGGTTTTGTTGTTTTATGTGTTTTGTTTTTTCTTAAAATCAAGGAACTCAAACTCGATTATCCAATGCGTTTATTAGGGATTGCTTCGGTTATTTTTTTACTGCTTTGCTTTCCCGAATTTAAAATATTTGGTCACCGTTTATTTTACAATGTCTTTGGTTTGATTTATTACATTCCTTTCTTAAATAATGTGCGCACACCACCTCGTTACGAACTGATGTTTATGGTTTTGTTTTTACCAGTATTAATGAAGCAATTGTCGGCTCTGTGGTTCTCCATTTTAAATAGATCCATCATCCTATTAGCTAGTTTATTTTTGGTCTTAGAATATTATCCAAAACCGACTGGATTGATGGATGTTCGCAATGTACCCATGGTATACCATGTTTTAAAAAGCAGGCCAAAGGGCGCTTTGCTGCCAATACCATTTGGATTTAGAGATGGTATTCGAGAAGATGGACGTTTTAACACCAATAATTTCTTGTTTCAAACAGTACATCAAAAGCCAATGATAGGCGGTTATTTATCGCGCTTAAGTGAAGCTAATTTTAATCAATTTAAGGGAAATAAAAACATTGAGAATATGTTTAAAATAATGGCTGATAGCAGCATAGAAAAGCCTATTTTCAATAGCTTCAATTTGCCTGTTAAATACATCGTCATTGAGCCAAAGGAAGTGAATGCTTTTGAATCTTATATAGACACCACAGCCTATAATAAAATAACTAGTAAAAAGAAGATAGACGGCTTTTTGTTATACGAATTAAATTAAGCATTTAATTCGGCAGTGGGCGCTATTTTTTTAACTAAACCCTGAAGTACCTTGCCCGGTCCTAATTCTATAAAATTGGTAGCTCCCTCAGTTACCATGGCTTGCACACATTGGGTCCATTTTACGGGTGCTGTTAATTGTTTAAGGAGATTGGCTTTTATTAGCGCAGGGTCGTTAACTGCAGCTGCTGTTACATTTTGATAAACTGCACAAATTGGTTGACTAAATAAAGTTTGTTCAATGGCGATTCCTAATTTTTCTTCAGCTGGTTTCATTAATGGTGAATGAAATGCTCCGCCAACAGGCAGTACCAATGCGCGTTTCGCACCTGCTGCTTTTAATTTTTCGCAAGCTTCATTAATAGCCTCTATATCACCCGAAATGACCAATTGGCCAGGGCAATTGTAGTTAGCTGGAACCACTATACCACTTGTAATGCTCGCACATATTTCTTCAACAATCTGGTCTTCTAATCCGAGCACTGCGGCCATGGTGCTAGGTTTAATTTGGCATGCCTCCTGCATCGCTAGTGCACGTTGGTGAACAAGTCTGAGGGCATCTTCGAAAGTCAGTGTATGGTTGGCTACTAATGCAGAAAATTCGCCAAGGCTATGTCCCGCAACCATGTCTGGTTGAAAGTCGCTGCCTAATACTTTAGCGGCAATTACAGAATGTAAAAAAATGGCAGGTTGAGTTATATTGGTTTGCTTCAAGCCCTCGTCAGTACCACTAAACATCTCATCTGTTATCCTGAATCCAAGGATAGAATTAGCCTGTTCAAATAATTCTTTTGCCAATGCGAATTGGTCGTATAAATCTTTGCCCATTCCTACAAATTGTGCACCTTGTCCAGGAAATATATATGCTTTTTTCATTTCTATAATTGGAATTTTAGTCCGAGGCAAATGTAATTAATCGAAATTGTTTATTCTTTATTATTGAAAATAATTTAATATTGAATAATATAATATAAATGATATGAAAGAATATTTACAACTTTTTAGAGGTTCTGCTTTTAATGGCGCATTTGCTGTTTACAAGCGCACTTTAGTTTCAAACGTGTTGATGAACCTCTTGATTTATTCAATAAGTGGTGCAATCTTGATTCCATTATTGTTGAGCGGTTTGGGATGGGAACTTGCCGATTTGTTAAATTTTCAAGAAAAAATTAAAGAAACATTTAGCGCTATAACACCTGGTAGCAACCCAATGGAAATATTCTTGCAATTGTTCGGTTCGGTTAACTATGCCTATATTTTCTTGGCAGCTTTGGTTGCTATTATTATATCCGCTTATAAAAATGTGGCCTTGTATAAATTAAACGACAATGAAGTTAGGGATGCTAATCGCAATATGTTAGATGCGCTTAAAGACGGCTTTTCCGAAAAAGTAATTTCAATGATAGGTTTGACATTTGTACTCGGATTATTAATGGTTGTGGTTATTTTGGGTTACGGCTTAATTGTTTATTTGCTGTATTCTATGGCTGTATTTGCAGGTATTTTATTTGGATTCATACTTTTCTTTTTTGTGGCAATTTTTATCATTCGTTTTTCATTCGCCTCACCTGCATTGGTGCATGGCAATATGGGCGTATTCGAAGCTATCAATTACAGTTTTAGAAATATCACATGGAAACGCGCAGGCTTATTGTTTTTATTGGGTGTGGTAGTTGTAATTATATCTATGATACTTGGAATGATCGTTGCTTTGCTTATCAAATTAACAGGAATAGATAGTCCAACTGCTGGAATGCCGCAAATGATTGCCAATCAGGCGATACAGAATGTTATAAACTCATTAATCGGCGCATTCTTCTTTGCCTCTTTTACTGCCATTTATTTTCGTTACAGTGACGATTCTGATGGAGAAGAAAAAAGCTTAGAAGAGCATTTTATTAGCAATTAATTGCACGAAACGTGGATGTCAATTAAGTGGTTGCCAGCAACGCTAGAATTGACATCCCCTTTTATATCGTATCCTTTTTGGGGTAGATAGGTGAGTGTCATATCATTGTTGCTTATTTTGCTTTTCGATTTAACAACCAATGTAATTTTTTCAATTGTGTTATTTTGATTGTACATCACCTCAGCCAATTGCAAATGTAGTTGTTCGTTATTGGCGCTATAAGTTATAAATGTTAACCCATTTTCGGATTTTAAGGTATCAACATCGTATTGATCCCGTTGCTGAGGTTTAATATAGGCAAAGGTTTTAAAAGCCAACAACTCTGAATTCCAATTTGGATTTTTTTCGTCGTTAGAGTATACATTTTCACGGTCAATAATTGTCTTGATAAGTGCCACATGGTTATTATTTAGTACTGCTATTTCTGCATTGAAAAAAGATTGAAAATCGAAAATATTTATTTTTGTAACAGGTTCAGCAGTTTTTGACTTACAAGCACTGTGAAGACAAATTATTGTCAATATTAAAAGATAGTTGTGTTTATACAATTGCATGCGTTTTTATAGGGTGGATTTTAAAATAAATAATCGCCATCCATTTCAGCTGGTTTTTCTAGGTTCAGTAATTTTAAAATGGTTGGCGCAACATCGGCCAATTTGCCTTTTTTAGGAATACTTGTACACTTGTCGCTCAGTATAAAACAAGGTACAGGATTCATGCTGTGCGCGGTATTAGGTGAGCCATCTAAATTTTTAGCTTCATCTGCATTGCCGTGGTCGGCTAATATGATAAATTGATAACCGTGTTCTAGTCCTTTTTGTACAATTTTTTTCACGCATGCATCCACTGTTTCTGCTGCTTTGATAATCGCTTCCCAAACACCTGTATGTCCCACCATATCAGAATTCGCAAAATTCAAACAAATAAAGTCATAAGCATCGGTATCAATAGCGGCCAGTATTTTCTCAGTTAAAGGCAAAGCGCTCATTTCAGGTTGTAAATCATAAGTTGCTACCTTAGGCGAAGGTTCCATAATGCGTGTTTCCCCTTCAAATGCTTGCTCTCTTCCGCCTGAAAAGAAGAAGGTAACATGCGGATATTTTTCTGTTTCGGCAGAGCGCAATTGTGTGTAATTATTTTTGCTTAAAATTTCACCCAGTGTGTTGTGTGTGTGTTGCGATTTGAATACAACGTTAATGCCAGTGTATGTTTCGTCATACTCAGTCATCGTTGTATAATTTAGTTTCAGCTTGTGCATGCTCTGTTCAGGCACATCTATTTGGGTAAGCACTTGTGTTATCTGTCGACCTCTATCTGTTCTAAAATTAAAAGAAAATACGGCATCACCTTCTTTAATTTGTGCCAATGGCAAGCCTTCTGTATTACAAATAACCGAAGGTTTTACGAATTCATCTGTTATACCTGCTTTATAATTTGCTTCAAGCGTTTCTGTCGCTGAATTATAATGGTCGCCTTGCCCATTAACCATTAGGTTGTAGGCCAATGCCGTTCTTTCCCAGCGCTTATCGCGATCCATTGCATAATATCGGCCAATTACAGATGCAATTTTAGCATTGGTGCCACTAATTTTGCTTTCTAATTCAGTAATAAATGCTTTTCCACTGTGTGGGTCTGTGTCGCGCCCGTCTGTGAAGGCATGTATGAAAATATCTTTAAGGCCTTTTTGTGAAAATATTTGACACAAATGTATCAAGTGTTCCATACTACTATGAACACCTCCATTGCTAACCAAACCGATTAAGTGCATTGGCTTATTTTGATCTATACAATATTTTGAAATGGATTCTATGGTTTCGTTACTAGCCACGGTGCCATCCTCAAAATGTTTGTTAATTAATGCCAAGGGCTGCCATATTATTCTACCAGCACCCAGGTTCATGTGCCCAACTTCGCTGTTTCCCATTTGTCCCTCGGGCAATCCAACAGCATTGCCGAAAGTCGTAAGGGTAGTGTTCGGTACCGATTGGTATAGGGAATCTATATAGGGTGTGTTGGCATTAAAAATAGCATCTGTTTTATCTTTTTTTCCAATTCCCCAACCATCTAAAATTAGTAGGAAAGCTTTTTGCTTTTTTTGCATAATGCAAAGGTAATGGTTTGTAAAATGTTTCTTGATTTAAATCCGACAAGTCGGTTGGTCATTTAAATTATCACTTTTGTCATAATATGTGAATTTGTTAATAAGGAATTGAAAGCCTGTAAGAGAAATACTGCAAATTTGTAAAAGAATATACAAACAAGTGCACATTCATTATCTCAGTTATGGTATCGTAAAAACAGGGGGTTATAGACATGAAAAATGTTTGTACGATGCATTGTGCGCGTTCAAATCTGAAAGTGGTCAAGTAATTGGTAAATTGATAAGAAGAAATCGATTATTCAAGTCATGGATAGGCTATCTTGATTTACTTATTTGGTCGTATTTTAAAAGTAACGCCGATATTAATATTGTAACGGCGAGAACTGGCTTATCGGCTATCTTGAGAAATTGGTTCACGAAAAATGAGGTTTGGATTGTTTTGCACAATTATGATGAAAAGGATGGCAAGACTGCGCGTATGGAGTATTACTATGTTTTGCTTTTTAAATGTTTAAAAAAGGCAACACACAATCGGTTTAAAATTCTTACGGGTGCTCCTTATTGGGTTGACTATTTCAAGCAAACGCAAGGGTTAAAAAATATATTTATTTTTCCTAATTTTTTCGATTTATCGGTCTATGAACCCTTTCGCAAAAGCAAAAAAAACAGGTGGATTTTTATGGGACAATGGAGCAGTAAAAATGATCCAATGATTCTCGAATTGTCCCATCGTTTAAATCAGCTTGGTTATTACTGTTATTTTAGCACTTTGTATTTAAATGAAACCAAGGCTTTTAATGGCAGTTTTGAGGTTCTGTATTTTAAAACCCACGCATCTTTTCTTGAACAAATGTCCTGGGCTAGTTGCACTTTAGCGTTAATAAAAGTAAATGAAGGTTGGAACAGAACTGCGCATGAAAGTCTGTTAGTTAATA
>JAQSCZ010000062.1 GCA_029945665.1 bacterium
TGCAATTTACAATATTACGTATACTTGTGCAAGCTTTCTGACAGTCATATAATATAAAATACTTCATCACCATCTGCAACGCTAAAATGCAAATCAGACAACCTCAAAATTCCGGAATAAATACTTGTAGACTTTTCCACTTCAAACGCACCTATAATATTGCTTGTTCCCTTTTGGAACCATAGTACATCAATCAATTTAATAGTATTTTGAGTGTCTTTATCTGTTGTGATTTCAGGAAATTGTGATAGGGAAATAAAGGAAAATTTATTGCCATTATAAGCTTTTGATTTATCATTAATTGCTGGAGTAACATCATATCCTAAGCTACTTCCAATCTTTAATAAATGATATTGCATTTCACTGTGGAGATTTTCTTCGACCTTTTCTTCGCTTACTTCTTTGTGCCTTTTCTCAATAGCTTTTTCTAATTGATTCCTTTCATCTTCGCTTATATACTCATCTTTGCCTATAAGCATCTTTTTAGAGCCAATTTCAAACATTAAACCTGCAATGGCACCTAAATCATTTGAAAAGTCATTCTTATATAGTTTATTAGTTTGAATTAAAATTTCACGAATTTTCAAATACTCACTCCAACTTCCTAATTTTTTATTGTCTTTAAACAAGTAGTTAAAACCATTCAATATAGCGGTATTGAATGGCACTAAAAAAGTAGGATGCAAAAAGTACAAAATACTCGCAACCGCCGGCCCCAAACCTTTTATTTTAAAATTATCCAAACGAATAATTTCATTTATGACTTGTTCTTCGCTTTTCGCATTTAGGCAAGTTTCTAAAAATTGTACAAATACAATTTTGTTTTCTTCATTTTCATAAATATCAGGTATTCGTAACTTTGGTTTCCAATAAAAAGGATGTGCGACACCCACAAACACTTGTTTTTGTTCAGCAATACAATTTAATACAAATTCCAATGAACTGCCTTTGAAATCATTGGGAAAAGTTTTGTTTTTTATATCCTCTATGACCTGTAATACTCCACGTCTAATAGTGCGAAAGGCCTTTAATCTTGAATCATTATTCATAAACCAAGTATTATATACGCTTTCACTATCAGTCTTGTATTGAGTTATTATTTGATTAAGGGTTTCCATACTAATTTAAAAATATTTTTTCGGAGTATGCTCCTTTATTTGTATTTACTTTAATAACAAATAAGCCCTTGGATATTATATATTCATTTAGTTTAATGGTATATATTTTTGAATTTATATTATCAATTTCAATTAAATTTTTACCCCCTATGCTATAAATAAATATTTGCTTTATATCCTCATCCCTGATTCCTTCGATACTTATGCTATTGTCAATTTGACTCAAATAAATCTTCAACTCACGCTCTCTTAAAATATTTATTTCAGTATTCATGGAAGGTAATAATGTCAAAACCCTTGTGTAAGTTGTGTCTCCCGTTAAAGCATGATCATGATTTGCCACTAGCATAGACATATATAGTTTTATAGCACCTTTATTGGTTGTAGGAGCAGTCCATTGATAAGTCCATGAAATTTGATTTGCAGAATCTGCTCCACATGGCGTGTGGCTGATATAGTTTCTTCCTCCTAAAGTATACTTTCTTGTTGTGGCTGTATTACTTATTAAAAAAACTCCCTTAGAAGAATTGAGTGTATCTAAAGATGAACAAACAAATCCGAATTTATCATGCCCGAATCTTTTAATACCAACCTTTATGTTGTAAGTTTTGCCAGGCATATAAGATATTTCATTATTGCCAAATTCAAAAGTCAGCTCGGGAATATTGGGATTTACAGGCGCAGAGTGACAACCTGAGCAGTTGGTTTCGCCCGGAGCCCCACTATGGTCACCTACTAAAGGACTATCGCAGGGAGATGCTAAATTGTAAGTAAAAGAAAGTACAATTATAAGAGCACAAATAGCGAAAATTAGGTAGCGAAAGTTTTTCATCTTATATACAACATTTTTTTATAAATATCATTTTTAATAATGATTGAATTTTTAACAATATCTGTTTCATATTACATCATTAATAGCATTACCCCACTCATTACCATCATAATTCCATCTTCAATTACTGTTACCGTACTCATAGGTAAATTGAATACAGCACCTAGACATGCACATTGAATTTTTCTTTTGTTAATTATGCTTTGGATTACACCAATATTTCCAATAGTCATAAATATCAATGTAAAAAGATTTGTTAAGAAAGGATTGAAATTTAGCAAAAAGGCTATCCCTAATCCCAATTCAATAAATACATAGACATAACCCCAAAGCTTAAAATGTTTTGCTATGATGTCATACATGCTGAAACTTTCCGAAAAACCTTTAATATCCAGCATTTTAAAGAAAGAGAATACAAAAAAGAAACCCGCCATAAATTGATTCATCCATTGCATTAAATTAAAATATGGATTAGCATTCATTATGAGTAATGTGATTCCTGTGATAAACAGGAATATGAGAAGGATTGGTTTGTAGGTTTCTAACCATGATCTTGTTTCAACCTTCATTGTTGCATTGTCCTCCGTTATAATATATTTTTTTGTGGGGCTTATAGCTGCCTGCAACTCATATGTTGCAATGTGCTTACCCATTACAATAGTTGCTACTTTATTTTCGAGTGAAATTTCCGCTGAAACAACATCGGGCATTTTGAGTAGTTGACTTTTTATTGTTGCCGCACAATTGCCACAAGTCATGCCGGATATTTTATAAGTATGGGTCATTGATTTATTATTTTAAAAAAATAAGGCAGGTTGTAAGCCTGCCTTACAGTTAGATAGTTTACATTTTAGCGCATGCTTCAGCACATTTTCTGCAGGCTTCAGCACAACTTTTACAGCAACCGTGGGCTGATAGTTTTTCGCATTCAGCGGCACAAGAACTACAAATTTCTGCACAGAGTTTGCATAAAGCATCAGTGTAAGCAGAACCCCTTGCTTCAAAAGTGGCACATAGAAGACAGATGTCTGCACAATCTCTGCACAGTGCAATACACTTCAGGTGTTCCTTGTCGTTCATGTTAATGCAATGTGTTAAACAACTTTCGCATTCAATGGCGCAAGCCAGACATGCGTCAATACAGATTTTGGATTTTTCCATTTTACTTTTTATTAATTATGAATACATAACTATCCGAAAGTCTGAATAAATAAAAAAAATACGGAAAAGAACTCAAA
>JAQSCZ010000063.1 GCA_029945665.1 bacterium
TGGTGCAATTTACAATATTACGTATACTTGTGCAAGCTTTCTGACAGTCATATAACTGAATTAAGATTAACGATTGGATTGGGATATAACCTAATCTGCCGGCACTCATAATTATAGCAGCTATTAGAGTCTGTGTAATCGTAACAAATTGTATCTCTTAAACCGGTATTTGGTATTTTATTATTGGCAATAAATTTATCAAAGCTATAGACATATGAAGCAATCCCAACTGGTCCACCTGTTATCCAACTTGGCGATTTATAGCGCTGAAAATAATGAAGATCAGTAAACTTTTTTGATATATCATTTCCTTGACGGGCAATTGCAAATTTTTCTAAATTGATATTTCCATTATCATAACATCTTGGCGGTAGTGCTGAAACTATAAAGGATGGCAAAGGGCTTACAGTAATTGTGATTGTATCTCTACTTTCGTATTTAACTTTATTATGAGTTCTGGTAACATACAATTCGTACATTCTCGTGGTCAAAGTAGTAATCTTGGCACTTAATTTTTGAGTTGCCGATACAACAAAGCCTGAATTTAAATCAATCCAAGTATAAGTACCTGTATCCCCTGCATTCAATCCAGTACCCGTTACTTTAAGTGTATCATTGATACAAATTAGTTTATCTGCACCTGCATTGGCAATCACTTGAGCATTTGCTGATAAAAAGGAAATAAATAGAATTAGGATTAAATTAAATTTCATAGGGTTATATTTTAAAAGATGTACTTTTAACAAAAATAGTTTGTTTTACACTTGAAAAATAATAGTTTAAAGAAAAGTGACGGGAAACTGACAGACCCTTGCTTAAGTGCTGATAGTTTTTAGCTTCCTACCCTTTTTGAAAACCAATCGACCAAAGTTTTTGCCCTTACGCAATAATTTCTGTTCATCTTCAGGCAATGCTGCAATGGTTTTGCATGCTTCACTACAACAGTTATTGAATTTCTCCTTGCAACTTGGGCACTGAATAAATAATAGATTACAAGCTACATTGGCGCAATTGGTATGCACATCAAAAGGTTCGCCACATTGGTGACATTTGGCAATTACATCATCAGAAATGCTCTCGCTTAAACGCTCATCAAATACGAAATTTTTTCCGTGAAATTTGTTCTCAAGGCCATTGGCTTTAACCTGTTTGGCATATTCTATAATTCCTCCTTCTAATTGGTATACTTCTTTAAAGCCCTTATGCAACATGTATGCACTAGCCTTTTCGCAACGAATTCCTCCAGTGCAATACATCACAATGGCTTGTTCCTTTTTATCTGCCAATAAATTGGCAACATAAGGCAGTTGCTCGCGAAAAGTATCAACGTCTGGTAATATGGCATTTTCAAAATGACCAACTTCACTTTCATAGTGATTCCGCATATCTACAACAACAACCTCTTTACTATTCAATAAATCATTGTATTCCTGTGCTTTTAAATGAGTCCCTATTTTTGTAACATCAAATTTCTTGTCAAGAATACCATCAGCTACAATTTTACTTTTAACTTTTATAGCCAATTTAAAAAATGATTTGCCATTGTCATCTACCGCAATATTTAGGCGAATACCATTTAAAAATTCAATGCTATATATGACAGTTCTAAGCAATTCATAATTTCTGCTTGGAACCGATATTTGGGCATTAATACCTTCTTCTGCTATATAAATTCTGCCCAAAACTTCCAGTTTAGAAAAATCAATAAACATCTGGTCTCTAAAAGCTTTTGGATCCTGAATATGGTGATATTTATAGAAGGAAATGGTGGTTCTAGGCTCGTTATTGCTCAACAACTTCTTCTTCAATTCTTCTCCGTTAATTTTGTTATGAAGTATCACAGGTACAAAAATATGAAAATTCTCATTTGAAAAGCATGATATTCAGCATATCCAAAGAATAAAAAATATTAAATTTTTTTTTTACTAAAGATTATTCAAAAAATATATCTTTGCTTTTATTTATTTTATATGAAATTACTATTCAAACTATTATTTTTGGTAACCACATATTTAGCATTGCCTAAAAATATGGTGGCTCAGAAAAAAATCTTCTTCGACAAAAGTTGGGAGAAAACAAAAGAGAAAAATGCCTCTTTTTATCGCATTATTACTCCAGATGGATCAAATTTTTCAGTAAAAGATTATTTTTTACCTGAGAACCAATTGCAAATGGAAGGTTTATACACGAGTAATAAACTTGGCAATGAAAATAGAATTGGTGTTTTTACTTATTATTACAGAAACGGCCAGAAATCAGGTGAAGGTGAATTTAAAAATGGCAAATTAAACGGAGAATGGACTTATTGGTTCAAAGACGGAAACAAAAAATCTGGCGGTAGTTATGATAAAGGAGACAGGACAGGCGAATGGCAGTACTTTCACAAAAACGCAAAATTAAAAGGTAAAGGTATTTGGTTGAAAGATGAGAAAGATGGTGTTTGGTCTTTTTTCTATGACAATGGCGAAAAACAGGAGGATTATAACTACACCAAAGGAAAAAAAGATGGAGAATTTACTGAATATTTCAATTCTGGAAAGATCAAAGAAAAAGGTAAATATGAAAAGGATAGTTTATACGGTCCTTATGAAGAGTATTGGGAAAACGGAAACTTAGCAGCAAAAGGTGAGTTCAGTGATAACAAATACAATGGCAGTTGGGAATGGTTTCACGAAAATGGTAAAACTTCTTGCAAAGTAGATTACAAAAATGGTAAGTTTTTAAGTGGTAATTTTTACAACGAAGAAGGTGTGAAACAAAGCGGTAAAATATACAAAGATGACTTAAGTGAAAAATTAGAATATACTGGTGGATCTGAGGCCATGTATGAACTAATTAACAAACAATTGGGTAAAAAAATTGATTTGGCTGGTGCTAAAAAAGCCAAATACAAATTCTTCTGTTACGTAACACTTAAAGTTGATGAAAAAGGGAATGTGACTGAAAGAATATGGGAAGTTCCTGATTTAGATGATGAATCATTTGAAGATACCTGGGAAATGGTTGAAAATATTAACGCGTCAATTGATGATTTCCCCCGTTTTAAGCCAAGAATTGCATACAATAGAAAGGTGAAAAGTTCCTACTCTTTTATATACAATATTGACTTTGCTAAACTTAAATTATAATTAAAAAATGTCTTTTATACTACCCGAACTTTCCTATGCACCTGCCGCTCTTGAGCCGCACATAGATGCCCGTACCATGGAAATACACCATGACAAGCACCACAATGCTTATGTTACAAATTTAAACACTGCCGCCGCAGGTACTGAATTAGAAAACATGAACATTGACGATATTTGTAAAAATATTAGTAAATACCCCGTTGCTGTTAGAAATAATGGTGGTGGGCATTATAACCACAGCTTATTCTGGACCATTCTAAGTCCAAATGGTGGTGGATTGCCAACCGGTTCATTAGCAGATGCTATCAATAGCGATTTAGGTGGCTTCGAAAAATTCAAAGAAGACTTTAGTAAAGCTGCTGCAACCCGTTTTGGCAGTGGATGGGCTTGGCTTTGTGTTAAAGATGGCAAACTATGTGTTTGCAGCACAGCAAACCAAGACAATCCGCTAATGGATATAGAAGGCGTAAAATGCGGAACACCAATTTTAGGTTTAGATGTTTGGGAACATGCCTATTATTTAAATTATCAGAATCGCAGACCAGATTATATTGCTGCTTTCTATAATATTATCAATTGGGAAGAAGTTAGCAGAAGGTTCAACGCTGCACTATAAAATCGTTAAAATTTAAATTTAAAGCTACATCTATCAAAAGGTGTAGCTTTTTTATGTACGTTTGACGGGCTATTATTGAACACCATTAAAAAACATATAGCCTTTCTCTTACTCGGTTTGATTTATATTATTTTTCAAACCCAAAATGCCATGATAGATTCTTGGTATTATAGCGCTTGTGTTAAATTTAAAACAGAATTATTCAACAGTCACCATCTTATCTATAATTATTTTGGATATTATTGGTTTATTCTATTACAAAAAATTAATCCTAAAATAGAGGCAATCACAGCGTTAAATTTATTGAACGCAATTGCTGCAATAGCCTGTTTATATCTAATCTATGAATGTTTAATAAAGTTAAAGACTAATGCAACAAATGCACTTTGGTTAAGCCTATTTTGCGGTGTCTCATTTGGATTTATGCGTTATGCTACGGATGCAGAAACCTACATATTGCCAATTGCATTTTCATTAGGGTCGACATTACTATTCATAAAAAATGAACAAAAAAATCATTTGTTTTATGCTGGACTTTTAGCTGCAATCGCATTGCTATTTCATCAAGTTCATTTATGGTGGACCATCGCTATGTTTATCTCCCTTCTTTATTCAAAACCTTTTAAAATAAAAAAAATAGTATCTTTTACTACACCCCTTTTATTTGTGGCTATAATTTATTGGATAGTGTATAAAAACGGCCATTTTTCATTTACATTTTTTGAATTCGTTGTTGGCGAATATGGCAAAGGGAATGCCGGTTTTGACTTATCTTGGAAGGCCTTCTTACTCACCATTATTAATGTATTTAGAACATTCATACAACTCCATGGAAATATCATGGCATTGTTCCAATTATACCCGCTAGTAGAATTCACTTCAATTTCTCTTGCATTGGCAATACTTATTCGCGGCTTTATAAAACAGGATTTCAAATATTTCTTTCAATCAAAACAAAACCTGAACAAATCATTCTTTTTAATGGCCATGATTTTACAAATAACTTTTGCATTTATCTCTTCAGGAAATGCTGAGTTTATGGTTATGTTGCCATTTCTACTTATTCTCAGCCTTGTTAGTGCCTTTCAGTTAAGCGATATTCCATTCGTTAAACATCTAACCGTTTCAATTTTAATATGGAACCTTTCTGTAGCTATTATACCTAATGCCATACTCAAATTGAATATGGTTGAAAAACAAACTCAAATTTCTATTCAACAAGAAAAAAGCTATTCACTTTGGAAAAATAAACCATTGGTAGAAAATCGCATGAACTATATCAAAGGGTTTGACTATGAAACAAAATATTTGTTACACTTAAAATCAATTTCAAGTAGAACTCTGGATAGTTTACTTGAAAATTCTAATACTATTTACACCGATTTGCCAAACAGCGATAGCCAATATAGCAGAGCAAATTTGCTTTCTAATCACAAGGAAATTGAATTGTTAGCAAATTTCAGATTGATTAAGTATGATTCATTTGATAATATCTATGGAAAAAATTATATCTATTCTATTCGAAAAAGGGCAGATTGAGTTACTTTTGCGCAACAATAAATCATGTTACCTTCAAAAATTAAAGTTGGCGTTATTGGTGGTGGTCAATTAGGAAAAATGCTCATTGAGGCTGGTCAGCCTTGGAATATCAATTATACTATTTTAGAAATAGAGGGTGCTCCTGCTTCGGAAATAGCAAACAAGCATATTATAGGTGAGTTATCAGATGCTCATAAAATTAAAGAATTAGCTGAAAATTGCGATGTAATAACTTACGAAATTGAGCATATAAACATTGAAGCACTGCATGCCTTAGAGGCTTCGGGTAAAAGAATCATACCGTCTCCAAAAATACTTGAAATTATTCAAGATAAGGGTTTGCAAAAACTATTCTTTCAACACCACGGCATTCCAACTACCGATTTTGAGTTGGTAGAAAATGCAAGTGAGTGGGGTGAAAAGTTACTGAAATTGACAGGTGAAAAAATTGCAGCAAAACTGCGAAAAGGTGGGTATGATGGCAAGGGTGTTGAATTGGTTAAAAAACACGACATGCTTGATAATATTAATCAAATTCCTTTCAACGAGCCAGTGGTATTGGAAGAATTTGTTGAAAATGCAATTGAACTTGCTGTTATTGTTGCTCGCAATGAAAAAGGTGAAATAACAACCTTTCCGACCGTTGAAATGGAGTTTGATGCAAAAGCGAATTTGGTCGAGTTCCTTATTTCGCCGGCTAACATTAGTCTGCCAATTGAAGAAAAAGCAAAACGCATTGCCATGGATGCAATAATTAAACTTGATGGTATTGGCGTATTTGCTGTTGAAATGTTCTTAGACAAAGATGAAAAGATTTTTGTTAACGAAATTGCGCCACGTCCACACAATAGTGGTCACCACACCATTGAGGCCTGCTATACAAGTCAATATGAGCAATTAAATAGAATTTTATTGAATATGCCGCTTGGCAATACCCATTTGATTCAACCCGCTGCAATGATTAATTTGCTCGGTTTTGACGGTGTGAATGGTGATTATGAAATAACAGGATTAGATAAAATACTAGCTTTTGAAGGTGTATTTGTTCACCTTTATAACAAAGCCAAAACAAAACCTAAGCGCAAAATGGGCCATATTACAATTATGGGAGAAACCACAGAGGACGTTAGAAAAAAAGCAGCTTTGGTGAAACAGAATCTGGGGATGAAACAACTTTAAGGTTTAAAAAACACAATTTTAAAATTTTTATTCTATTTTTGAATGGATTATACCAAATCAAATAAATGAAAGATGTATTAATAATAATGGGTTCAGACAGCGATTTACCTGTAATGAAAGAAGCTGCTGAAATTTTGGATGAAATGAGCATTAGTTATCACCTAACTATTATAAGTGCACATAGAACACCTGCTAGAATGTTTGATGAGGCTAAAAATGCGCGTAAAAATGGCTATAAATGCATCATAGCTGGGGCTGGTGGCGCAGCACATTTACCAGGGATGACTGCAAGTATTACAGATTTGCCAGTCATTGGCGTTCCTATTAAATCAACTAATTTATCCGGTATGGATTCGCTCTATAGTATTGTTCAAATGCCCCCAGGAATTCCAGTTGGAACCATGGCCATTAATGGTGCTAAAAACGCTGGATTATTTGCAGCTAAAATACTTGCAATTTCTAATCCAAGTATTCAAAACGCAATTGCTAAATACAGTAAAAATTTAGAATTAACAGTTCTAGGAAAAGCCAATGACTTGGAAAGTAAGGGCTATCAAAAATATTTGAACCAGAAATGATTATTGAAGTAGAAAATACTTTAATTTCTTCCGAAATATTTTCTGTTAATTTTGTTTGCAATCTCGAAAAGTGTAAAGGCGCTTGTTGCATAGAAGGCGATAGAGGTGCGCCTCTTGAAAAGGAAGAAATACAATTAATCGAAACACAATTAGAAGCAATTCGCCCCTATATGACAGATGCTGGAAGGCAACTTTTAGATTCTGAAGGATTTCATGAAGGAGAAGAAATTGATGATATTGCCACTACGTGTTTGCCAACAGGTGAATGTGTCTTTGTATACAAGGAAAATGGTATACTAGGATGTGCGATGGAAAAGGCATTTAAAGAAGGTAAAACCGATTTTTACAAGCCAATTTCTTGCCATTTGTATCCCATTAGAATTAATAAAATTGGCGATTTTGATGCGGTTAATTATCATGAATGGAATATTTGCAAGGCGGCATGTTCACTCGGCAACGACTTAAATATTCCTACTTTTAGATTTCTAAAAGAACCGCTTATTCGAAAATATGGCGCGCCTTGGTATAATGAAATTGAATTAATCTTTCAAGAGTTTAAAAAGATGAAGTAATTTTCGCATTAATTATGTGTCAGTTTATTTATTTTTGCTTTCTAACAATCTTAAAATTAGACTTATTTTATCATAATTAACTATAAAAAATAGCCTTTCCATTGACAAAATCTGAATTAGCCGATAAAATAAAGGTACATCTGCCAGAAGGGACTGCTGAATATGTGGTTGAATTAATGGTAAAGTATAAGGTGCAACTTAAACTAAATAAACCTCGCAGCAGTAAATTTGGAGATTATAGGGCTCCTTATCGCCATGATAATTACCATAGAATATCAGTTAACAAAGATTTAAACCCCTTTTCATTCTTAACAACCTTTCTGCACGAGGTTGCGCACTTAACAGCTTTTGAAAAATACAGAAATACAATCCTTTCTCATGGCGTGGAATGGAAAAACGAATTTAAAGAGTTATTAGCGCCAATCGTTCACCATCATCAATTGCCTAACGATATACAAGCAGCACTTAAAAACTACATGCACGACCCAGCTGCAAGCAGTTGTAGCGACAAAAATCTAATGAAAGTACTTGCTAGGTACGACAAGGACCAAAAACCTCTCTTAGAGCAAATTCCACATGGCAGTTTGTTTAAATTAGACACAGGAAGAGTATTTAAAAAAGGAAATAAGTTAAGAAGCTGGTATCAATGTTTTGAACAACCAAGTGGAAAGGAATATCGGGTTAGTGGAATTAGTAAAGTAGAGGTAATACCCTAATTTTACCAAGGTCATCAGTTAAGCGTTATCAGTTAAAAAGTCCCACTTTGATATAATGGAATTTACCACCCAGCTAGTCTCACTGCATTACTTATTGATACTTGTTGTTTTTGAGAATTTAATATTTAAACTACATTTGTTTAGAAAAATAGAATTATACTCCATTTAAAGCTTAACCATTATCAATTATAGAATATTATTATTGCCATACACTATGCTGTTTAAATCTAAACTTTGTAAATTTTTGTCGACGCTTAAATTCCCTATTAATATCCTGTTTTTTGTCTCGATAACAAGCCCTGTTTTTTGCCAAAATACAACTCAAATTGACGTTATTAACTACGATATTCTTGAAAACAAGGGGCATATTAATACCATTGATTTGTATTACAAAAAAAAGGCCTTGTACAAAGAACTAGAATTAACTAATACAGGTTGCCATGGGTATTTATTAAATGCTTATTACAACCAATATTTGATGATTGAAGAAAGTTTAAGAATCAATTATTTTATAACCAAAACACCCTTAAATAAATATCTAGAAGATATTGTTGCAGATATTCAAGATAAGAATAGTACTATTTTTGATGTAAAAACCAGTTACACAGTTATTATAATTCGCTCAAACGAGGTCAATGCGTATTGCCTTGGCGACAGAATTCTTGCTGTTTCACTAGGTTTATTAGCCTCTTTAGAAAACGAAGGTGAATTAGCTTCAGTACTTTGCCATGAATTAGCCCATGATGTATTAGAACATCATGAAAAGGAAATGATTCACCAAGCTTTAATGTTCAGCAAGGATAGCATTGGAGCAACGATAAATTATACACTCGACCAAGGTGAGAATACAAGTACAAAAATGGAAGCCTATTTATCGCGGGTCTTTTCAGAAAACATAACTGAAAATAAAAAAAGCGAAAAAGAGGCAGATTCACTGAGTGTTTTAATTTACTGGGCTTCAGGGTATCATCATGAAAACGCAATTTCAGCGGTAAATAATATCCGAGTTCCAATACTTAGTAAATCCAAAACGTCAATATATGACTATTTGATCTCAAAAGGTTTAGTCTTAAAGCAGAATCTAATTTATACGGGTGATGACAGCAGAATGAGTGATATTAATAATACTCATCCTATAGATACAGTTTCAGCCTATTTAGGAACCAACGAAAGAATGAAATTTTTAAATAAAATTCAGCTTAAAAAACCATCAGAAATTAAGGTTATTGATACTTTATTATTCTATAACTTAAGAATAAATAGTCTAGTTCAAATTATACTAAGTGATTATTATTCAAATGATCCAGCATTAGCTGTGGCCTATAGTATACTCTTAAAAGAACTATGTGCTGATCAAGATTTTTCGGATAACCTAATTATAATCGGACTTTGTAAAGGGGCGTTATTAAAAGAGCAATTGATACTTAACAAATGCATAGGAAGTACTGATCCAAATTATACCTTAAGCCATAACCAGGTTATTCAATTAATGCAGAAATTAAAACTTTCAGAAATTAATGGGACCATTTGTCCATTAACAAATACACTTAAAAAAGATGAAGGTAATGTATATTCTTACACTGCTATTCTGTACACTGCTTATTATTGTTTTGACAATGTAAAGTATAATTATCTGATTAAAAATTACAAAGAACTCTACAAATACAGTTTTTTTAAGAATGATTTAATATATTTGCCCAAAAAGAAGCGCAAATGAAACCTAAAATAATTTTATTGGTTAGCTTAATAGCTTGTCTATTCATAGCCGATATGCCGTTGTCAGCTCAAAAAAAATCAAAAGATAATGGTGGAGCTAAACAATTAGAGAATGTAAAAAGACGGGATTTAAGAAATTTTGGCACCGTCATTGAAAACGATGTAACGGTTGGATATTACATGTTTTCGAAAATTGAAAACACGGGTGGTGGTATGGCTTCATTCAAAATTGAAATATTTGATGAAAATTTAAAAAGCAAAAAAACAATCAAAATAGAAAAAAGAAAAACAGCCCAATTGGTTGAAATGAATTACAATGGGAAAGCTTTTTTTATAATGATGACCAATAAAAAGGGTATTGATATGATGACCTTTGATAAAGAAGGCAAAAAGTTGGGTGAACTTAATATCAAAAAAGTAAGTAAATGGGAACGTATGAGAATACAACAAGCTGTAATGAGCGAAGAGGCCAGTTCTACTTCTATTTATTCTGCCAGTGATGAAGGTTTCATTCGTCAAGCTTTCGTTAAAAATAAAAAACTAGGTTTTGTAATTGAACGCTATGATAATAAATTGAAGTTACAATGGTCTTATGGATCAGATAAGGCATCCAAAAGAATTGAAGCTGCAGATATTTTATATTCTTCTGAAAATTATGTGGCAGTTTTGAAAGAAGATAAAAAGAAATTGATTTCAAGAGATATTGATGTTCATTTCGTGCTTTTGAATGCAAGCAAAGGCACCAAACTATTCGAACTACAATTGAAAGAACTGGCAGATTTAAGTTTATTGGGTTGCGATGTTGATGAAACCAAACAACAAATTATTTTAAACGGTGAATACTACGCCAAAGGCAAAAAAATATACAATTCTAAAAGTGAAGGTATTTATTTAAAGATGCTTGATTTGAAAGGAAAAGAGCTAAAAATGCAAAAACTATCTTGGAAAAAAGACTTGGTAAGTTTAAATGTAACAGACGAAGAGAAAGGAAAAAGTAAAGAAAACATGCGATTTTATATTCATAAAGTTGTAATTGCTGCAAATGGAAATACTTATGTTGTAGCAGAGCAATATAAAAAAATATTATCAGCAACAGCAGTTGGAATGAAATTGGCTTCTGCCGCGCTTGGTGGGGGCGGTAACAGTAACCTAAGCAGTTTTTCAATCAAAATGTACAACATGGTATACATGGTATTTGATAACAGCTTTAATTTGGTTGAAAAACAGGTTGTAAAAAAGAAATTCTCTGAAATTTGGTTAGATAAAAGTCAAGAATACACCTCCGCTACAGTTCTAGCTCATTACTTAAAAGCCAATGGATATTTTGATTATCAATTTACGTCCCTTAATAAGGAAAAAGGAGGATTTACTACCTATTATCTCGATCTTAACCGCAAGGGAACAGATGGCAAGAAAAATGATGCCGTAATTGGCACTATTTCTTTGTCAGAAGATAAAATTGAAACCAAACGCACACCAATTAATACACAATACTCTTATATGTTTATTTGTCCAGCTAAAGAAAATAATGTCCTAATAGGCGAGCATTGGCGAAGCAAAAAGAAAATGTTCTTGCGCATTGAGCCTATTGAATAAATACAATTTAAATTAATGAAGGATTCTTTATGAGTCCTTCATATACTTTTTCATACATAGGCAAAATTAATTCTAATCTGAATTCTCTTGCCTTTTCTAAAGCATTCGCCTTAAACGTTTTTAACAATTCATCATTGGTCAATAGTTTCAGTGCATTTTTAGCCATGTCATCCACATCACCTATACTACTTAAAAAGCCTGTTACACCTTCAATATTTACTTCTGGTATACCGCCAGTATTGGTACTAATTACAGGCACCTCACAAGCCATGGCCTCCAAAGCCGCCAATCCAAAACTCTCTGTCTCTGAAGTCAATAAAAATAAATCACAAACTGATAATATTTCCTCTATTTGCTCTTGCTTGCCCAAAAAAGTAACCCGATCATCAACACCCATTTCTCGAGAAAGAAACTCAATATGAGTCCGCTCGGGGCCATCGCCAATTAACAATAATTTACAGGCAACTTGTTTTGAAACGATGGCAAATATTTTAATTACATCTTCTACTCGCTTAACCTTTCTAAAATTTGAAGTGTGTACTAAAATTTTCTCACCTTGGGGTGCAATAGCCTTTTTAAAATGTTCTTTCTTTTGCTTAACAAATCTCGAAAAATCAATGAAATTTGGTATTACATGAATAGGCTTTTCGATGTGAAAATTCGCATAAGTATCCCGCTTTAAACTTTCCGAAACAGCCGTTACGGCATCGGAATGGTTTATGGAATAAGATACCACCGGTTCGTAAGTTGGGTCCTTGCCTACAAGGGTTATATCAGTGCCGTGTAAGGTTGTTACTATTGGTATATCTATGCCTTGCTCTTTTAAAATATTCTTCGCCATGAGTGCCGCACTCGCATGAGGAATTGCATAATGCACATGCAAAACATCCAATTTATTTTGCTTTACAATGTCTACAATTTTACTAGCCAATATGGTTTCATATGGTACATATTCAAACAAAGGATATTTATAAATTGATACCTCGTGAAAAAATACATGCGGATTAAAGAAATCTAATCGAGCGGGTTGAGAGTAACTTATAAAATGTACATTGTGTTCTTTGGCTGCCAAGGCCCTTCCAAGCTCAGTAGCCACCACTCCACTTCCTCCAAATGTTGGATAACAAACAATGCCTATGTTCATGATTTTGTGAATCTGATAAGGGCTTCACCTTCTGCTGTTTTTACTGTCATAATATACATGCCTGATTGTAGTGATTGAATATCAATAGCAAAAGAAGTGTTGTTATTCGCATTAATTTCTTTTATTAAACGGCCCTGTATATCATAAACAAATATGGTCTGCATAGGTTTTGAAGCCTTTAATAATACTTCATCTATTGCTGGATTTGGAAATAAATTTATTCCTAAATTCTTCTTATCAGTCTGTATTCCAACAACCGTTTTTTGAACGGTAACATTGTAATTTTTGGTGCTGCCATCCTGCGCTACTACCGTGTAAACAAGTGTATTCGTAAAGTTATTATTATTCACTGCACTTGTTTGCTTAGTACCGCCTATTCTTACATAACTATAAGGTGAATTAGTAAAACTAGGTGTTAATGCTGCAACATTTACGGTACCTGGAACTGTACAAGTAATATTAGTGCCATTAATTGTAGCTATTACTTGAGGATTTAAACCCTCGAAACCAAATGTTAAAATATCTTTGCTATTAAATAACAATGATCTGGTGCCATTCGCATACCATACACCCCATTTAGCCAAACTGACAAGCACAGTTGCAGTGCCACTTACTGTGATTTTATCTGCACTCAATGCCTTTTGAGCAACTACCAAATCATTGTTAGTATTTAGGGCATTAAAAATTAAAATATTGTCTGTTCTTGAATAAGATGGAAAACCAAGTTCAGTTCCAGTAAATACAGTACCAATTTTATTTGTATTTAAGTTATATCCTGTAACAATAACTTGATTGTTGTTACCGTCCACATAATCAAAGGCTACTATGTAAGGAGAGCGTTGACTAAATACTGGGTTGCCTATGCTAATACCGTCAGGTAACGAACTAAATAATTTTTCTATGGAACCATCAGACCAATTATTGGTTTCCAAATTCCAAACATCTAAAATCCCTACATCCCAATAGGAATAATCGCTACCATTTTGGTTATTAATTAAACTTTTTGCATCATACATAACCTTGGTACCTGTGTGATCCCATTCAAGCGCATCAGCATAAAGAACGCCACCACTATTAACCCCACTGAACGTTGGATTGTACAATTTAAATGATTGCCAACTTGCTTTACCAAAATCATAAATATATATTGAAGTATCGGTATTGGTGGTAATCGCTGCCAATCGCTTGCCATCTTTACTAATGGCCACATTCGCCCATATTGCCTGACTTTGCAACACAGTTTCTGTTTTACTTCCATCGAGTAATAAGGAATAAATTTTATTGTCATCGCCGACATAAATACAGTAACTACCATCATCCACAACACTAGGTTTTCTCTTGGTATAATGTGTAATCTGCCCGGCAATTGTTCCTGATGATAAAGTTGCTTTGGTTATTGTATAGGGACTGTTAGGGTCCTCATCAGAGTATAATAAAAAATCGGCTCCAGGATTTGCTGGCAAATCAGCCACATTGTTTCCAATGTTGCCTCCTCCTCCACCACCACTTACTGGCGGTCCATAAATTTCTACTGCATCAAAAGCATCGGCTGCAGCTGCTGCTTCGGTATTGGTATATAAGTCTTTACAAGCTTGGACAACCGCTAACCTTAAATCTTTAAATTGAGAGGATTTTGTAAGATACGTTGTTAGCGCTCTATAATACACTTGCTCAGCTTTTTCTTTGGTTGTTGCTGTAGCAAATAAATAAAATGCATAGTTAGGAATGCCACTGTTAATATGCACACCACCATTATCCTGAGTACCGCTGTAGTACTCACTCATTTTTTTGGGTTGGTAGCCGTTGTCAGATAAACTGTTGCCTCCGTTGTGTGGATCTTGTATATCTCGCAGAGCACCACCAGCATAAAAACCTGGTTTTACAATATCTTCACCCATTTTCCAATCTGCTCTGTCCATCATACAACCAAATATATCGGCCATACTTTCGTTAATGGCACCACTCTGACCATTGTATTCTAGGTTAGCAGTATTTTGAACAACACCATGTGTCATTTCGTGTCCAGCCACGTCAAGCCCACCTGCTAAAGGCTTAAATACTGTTTTTCCATTTCCATAAGCCATAAACTGACCATTCCAGTAGGCATTGTCCAAACCATTGCCCGAGGCATCAGACACATTAATTACAGAAATAATGGTACCTCCAGATCCATTGATACTATTCCTATTGAAAGTTGTTTTATAATATTCGTAAGCTACCCCTGAATTATAATGTGCAGAAACGGCTTTTGTATTGGAAAAATTAACAGAAGTTGATGTTATATTATTAAAACTAGTTGCCGGCGTATTGTTCGCATCTAATGTCCAAATTGCTCCACTAGGGTCATCTGGTAACGATGATTGTGAAGCATTATACATTGATTTTGTGGCATCAATTAAATAAAAATTGCTGCTAATTTGGTAGGAATTGATGGTACGTTGTACAGCATTTAAATCGTTGCCTGTACCTGTTTTTGGACCATCTACATGACAAGTGTTATTATATTGTTTTACAATATCACCTGTTTTTGCATTTACAATGGCTATCCATCTTTCAATACCATTGGGACGAACCATAATTTCGTAGCATAAAATAGCCATATTATTTTCTATTGAAATAATTGTTTTAATCTCAGGTAATGAATATTTTAAGATAGCTTTTTGTTGACTGTTTAGTACCGTAAACCCAAAATCTGGTTGAATAGCCATTAATGCTTTATTTACTGCCTCTTCTTTCGAAATTGTAGGCACCGTATTGAAACCAACAGGAATATTCGCCCATAAACCATGGCTATAAGTTTCTGATCCTAAAAAGTGTACAAATATTTCGTAACCAGAAACTTCTATTCCACCATAATATTGTTGCATTTTTACATGCGACTGACCCAAATTATCTAACTCAGAATTGTAAACTGAAAGTTGGTTGGCATTAAATAAGGGATGCACCAGTTGCTTATTAGTTAACAGAAAACTATACGCTTTCTCCATAGCCTGTGCAGTATTTGCAACCGCAATACGGCTTATTTCTGTTTGTCTTAAATCAACTTCAATAGCCACCGTATTTACTGCAGGTAATGAGCGAATACTAGATACAAAGTTGGCTGTTTTTTTGCCATCTATCACTGGGATAGAATTAATAAAGTTATTCTCTACATTGGTTCGCTTAGTTCTTAAATCCAATTTATTTGGCGTTTGTGCTGATAATAAAATGGGTATCAAAAGGACACTGAAGGCATATTGTTTTATTTTCATAATTGCGTTTGTTTATTTAGTAAGGTAAAAAGATCGCTAATTTCTTTAGGCACCTGAGTTCCTTGTGCCCACTGATATTTGCGAATTGTCTGACCAGCCTTGTTAAAGTAGATAAAATTGGTCATATTTCCAGGTGTTTCTAATTTAATATTCGACATAGTCTTTGATTCAAGCATTTTAAAAATGGTCTTCGTATCTTTAGCAGATAGTGTTTTTAATAACATGGTATCTTTAACAAATGGTTTAATAGATTTCAATGCACCATTTCCATTTAATATAAATTCATCTACAGCGCCAGTAAAGCCACCGCCGCTGCCAAAATTTACACTTAATGATTCAGCATATTTCTTGTATGCCAATATTTTGCATCCCACTATTAAGACTAGGCAGGTGGTTATTATTATTAGTTTTTTCAATGTGATAGCAAAAATAATACTATTTGCTTTACATTTTGCATTGTATTAATCTTGTAATATGGAAGATGAGTTATTCAAGGTTGATGAATTTTATATGCGCAAAGCGCTTGAGCAAGCTCAGCGTGCTTTCGATGAAGAGGAGGTGCCTATTGGTGCGGTAGTAGTTTGTAACAATAAAATTATAGGTAAAGGCTATAACCAAACCGAAAAATTGGTAGATGTAACCGCCCATGCAGAAATGATTGCTATTACAGCAGCATCCGCTGAATTGGGCAGTAAATACCTTGATGAATGTACCCTTTATATTACCATAGAACCCTGTGTAATGTGTGCAGGCGCTATAAAACATGCACGCTTTCATAAAATTGTTATTGGAGCCAAAGAGCCTAAAACTGGTTTCTCTAATTTTTTAGATAGCGATTTTAATCTTAAAACAGAGTTACAAACAGGTGTTCTTGAAGCTGAATGCCGCAACATGATGCAAAGTTTTTTCAGAAACAGAAGGTTGTAAATTTTGCTCTTGTTTTAAAATCTGGTATTCACCGACCCTTTTTGTTCGCCTACCTACTTTCTTACCAATTAACCTATTTTTACTTGTCGGGTTAATTTTTAGATACTTAGTTTGCATCATTAATTAAAGAAAAACAACACATGGAAAATTTAAACAATCAAGGAAACATTCGGAAACCAGACAATGGAAAACAAATAGGTGGATTTATCCTAGTCTTAGTAGGTGGCGTATTTTTAAGTCACGAAATGGGCTTAGAATTGCCACAATGGCTAATAAGTTGGCCAATGTTTCTTATTGCCATTGGGATATACATAGGTGCCAAGAATCAATTTAGAAAACTGGGTTGGATAATTCCAATAATAATAGGTGCCGTTTTTTTAGCTGATGGGTTTTTTGAAGGCATAAGCATTATGCAATTCTTTTGGCCCGTATTTATTATTGGTGCTGGTTTATACATGATATTCGGTAGAGATAAGAAATTTAGACGTGACAATGGACTAGATAATATTTTTCAATTTGCCGGAGGAAACAATACAAGTAATGCATCTAATAATGAAGATTTTTTTGATTCGGTAGCTGTATTCGGAGGTATAAGAAAAAATATAATCTCGAAAGACTTTAAAGGAGGCGAAGTTGTTTGCATATTTAGCGGTGCAGAAATTAATTTAATTCAAGCAGAATTTAAAGGCACCATTGTTATAGATATTACTAATATTTTTGGAGGCACGAAATTAATTATTCCATCCCATTGGAAAATAAGATCTGAAATAGTAGCCATATTAGGTGGTATAGACGATAAGCGCATGCAACAAGCGACCATCAGCGAAGACGAAAATGTTTTGGTTATTAAAGGAACTACTATTTTAGGCGGTATTGAAATCAAAAGTTATTAATAAATTCAATGCGCTAACTTTACACTAAGTTATACCATGCCTTAATATGGTATAACTTAGATAAATGTAACAATAATTAATCATCAATGAACAATAACGCTCCTTCCTTGCGCGGGTATTTTATAGGCTATTCTTTGCTATGGCTGCTCTGGATGGGCTTACATATTTTAATTTTAACTAACAATGGCTTTTCAATTTATACTGCTGCTGCAGATAGTATTATCAGTAATACTATCTTATATTTTATCTGTTTAATCATTACCAATATTCTGCGAATCTATCAACCTGGAAAAAACAGCTCCAAATACCTGGTTTTTTGGTGCCTTATATTTGGCATATTTTGGCTGCTCATTGTGCAATTCATTATGCCTTTCTGCATAACCAATGATTCTGCATTTACTGAATTGTTTCAAGCCACACTTTTACTACGTTTTGTATTGGCTTTGTTCTTAATTGGCGGTAGTATTTTAATGATGTGGGTTTGGCAAAATTCCTTAAATCAAAAGGAAGAAAACCAGCGCCATTATCAATCCATTCAATTGGCTAAAGATGCCGAATTGGCTTCGCTCCGCCAACAATTACAACCCCATTTTCTTTTTAACAGCCTCAATTCTATAAGTGCCCTAGCAGGCTCCAAACCGCTGGAAGCAAGGCAAATGATACAACAACTATCCGACTTTTTACGAGGTACATTAAAAAAAGACGATGCCACACTTACCACCCTAGCCGAAGAGCTTACTCACCTAAAACTATACCTTGATATAGAAAAAGTGCGCTTTGGTTATCGGCTCAATACGACTTTCGATAAAACAGATACTTGCAAAACCCTATTAATGCCCCCATTGCTGCTGCAGCCCATAGTAGAAAATGCAATTAAATTCGGCCTTTACGATACCATTGGCGCTGTTACTATTAGCATTAAAGCCCAGGTATTAAACAACGAATTGGTAGTAGAAATTATGAACCCCTTCGATACCGAAAACAGCAGCACTTCCAAAGGTGTAGGCTTTGGCCTAAGTTCTCTGCAACGCAGGCTTTATTTAATTTATAACCGACAAGACCTACTTAAAACCCGCAGCGATAACAAACAATTTATTACCACCCTTACTATTCCTCAATTAGCATGATAAAAGTAATACTAATAGACGACGAACCCTTAGCCCGAAGCCTGGTAGCCGAGTATTTGCAAACCTATACTGTAGGCTCCCCATTTTGAGTACGGTTCAAAAATAGACATTTTCATTCATTTCC
>JAQSCZ010000064.1 GCA_029945665.1 bacterium
CCTTTTTCGTTTAGCTAAATTATATGCCTAGCCCACAACTTTTGGTCTTGATCCGACATTTAATGCAAAGAAAGCAAAATACAAAAAAAGTAGACTTTTTAATAATTGAGTTTTAAGAGATGATTTTTTTGTAGATGTCGAACAACTATGGTTCGAGTACATCAAAATTTGACAATTTCCATTAGAATGGAAATTACAGTCCAGCAGTTGTTTGTTCATATATAATTAAAAATTTAAAAATTTCTTCCTAAACCATATTATATAAACAAGTGGCTGTAATTTTGTTTATAAATAAAGTACTTAGCAAATCAAAGGTTTAATATTTGAAATAACTAAATAATTTGCAATTTCCAGTAAATAATATTGCTATTTAATTGATAATTAACTGGTTTTATTTTAATAAGTTGCTTAAAGTTCGAAATTGTAAAAATTAAAAGAAACTTGGACTTTACAGTTGGTAAAAGTGAGAAGGTTGTCAATATTTGGTAGATAAAAACAAAAAATTTTGAATAAATTGAATTAGTAAAAACAATAGTTTTCAATTGTAAAATAAATTACTTGGAAAAGCATTAAAGACTCCCTTGCAGGACTATAGAAAAAAGTGGAACCCATTTTTTCTATTTACTACTTCAAAATTTCAATATATCCTAAACTTCAAATTTTATTTATCAAAATCATCAACTTAAATCGAATTTATTGAACATCATTTTGTGGATTGAAGATTTATTAGGGTTTAAATTTTATAATTTCGTCTGTGCTTATAACTAAATTTAATTGTTTGTTACTTCGTTAAACCTTGCAATTAATTCCTTTTACAAAATAAGAGCGGAGAGTGCTTGAAAATTGGCGTTACAATTTTTTATAATCAAAAATTAAATTGAGGTACACTAAAAACTTTTTAACAAATAAATACTATTTTAATTTTTTAATGTGATTTAATTTTTTGTGAGCTAATTCTATTATGCCATCGAGGTAAGAATTAATGGCTCGGTCTTCTACAGTTCGTTGCAATTTATCCGACCAATCGTTAATTCCGACTTTAAATACGGTATTTAGGTATTTGTTTTTACGGTTAGCATAGAGTCGAACTACGATGGGATATTTATCGTTAGTGCCTCTATTGGTGCGGAGTTCAAAGCGAATTGTTGCTGATTTCATAGTGGTTGAACATTTTTTTTTCGTGGTTGAAAATTGGTGTAACAAAACTATGATAAAACCGACTAGAAACGGATAAACCGAAAATGAAAATGCCTCAAATTGATTGAATTTGAGGCATTTAAATAAAGTTTGAACTTTGGAGGTGATCCCGATGGGACGAAAAAAGAGGAAATTTTATTTCAGAATAAACTGAGCTAAATAGTTTTTTAATTTATCTAATCTTACTTGGTTAAAAATATGGTGTGTGGTTGTAAGTTTAATTGAATTTTAATTTTATAATTATGAGTAGTATTAAATTTAAATGTCTATTTATTAATAAGTTGTAAAATTAACATTGTTTTATGAAAAAAAAGAACTTCATTTGTTAAAAGGTTTTAAAATAAGAAAAATAGAATTGTGACATAAATACAAACGGCACCTTATTTATATAACAAGATTACAGCTAATTGTTTTATTAATAAAGTTTAAAAAAATAAATTTTTTAAATAAATATATATGAACAAACAATTAAAAAATTGTGTTAAGCGCACAATTAGCTTCGCAAAAAAAGAAATTACTAGAATTAAACTTTCCTTTCCAAGGCTTAATTTCAAATCAAATTGTAATCAAAAATCTACTTTTAATATAAGTGATCAATTTGTTTTTGTTACGTTGATGCACTTAAGTTCTTCATTAAAAGAGAGAAAATTAATCACCTTCTTAACTCTATTCATATTGCTTTTTTCAAAATTTCCACTAAATGCTCAAATGCATGGCTGGCCTCTAAGTACGCATTCATCAGCGACAATTACTGTCGATGAGACTTGGTGCAGCGATAGAGCAAGAGTTACAGGTATGACAACAGGTAGTACTAATCGGACATTAACCCTAGATAACTTTGAAGGAAGTTTTTCATCAGGAGATTGGGTAATGATTATTCAAATGATTAATGATGGATCCTACACTAGCATGGGAAGTTATACCATGTGTGAAGTTAATTCTAATAGTAGTACTACTGGCTCAGGTACAGTTAGCGGAACTAATGCAGGAAGCGTTAGTGTAAAACCATATGTAACAACTAGTGGAACAATTTATACAAACACTTGGCCTTCATTTACACTTGGAGGTAATTTGGATTATTTACAAATAGTGAAAGTGAAAAGATATTGGAATTTAACAATAAATTCAGGGATTTTAACCTGTCCTCCTTTTGATTGGAACAAGGGTACCGGAGGTATATTGTGTGTTATGGTTGGTAATAATTTTATTATGAACGGAGGTTATTTTAATGTAAGTGGGAAAGGTTTTCCTGCTAAATTTTTAAGTCCAACAGGATCCATTGGAGTGGGAAGCAATGGCGCACCAGCTGCAACCACATGGGCCCTTGGAGGTTCATGCCTGGGTTCACATACAGGAAGTGTTGATAGAACTCTTTACCCTGCTTACAATACATTTTCAGAAAGCAATAATGGACTTTTAGGCGAGCCAGATGCAATATTGAAGGCTACTAATACACTACCGCTTCAAACAAGTTATAATGGAGCTACAGGAGGCCCAGCAAATAATGTCGTATCCAACGGTTCAACATCTTCCCCAACTGATTTTATTTTTAGTTTTCTTCACTCAATATACTCTTCAAATTATTTAGTTTTAGGTTGTCCTGGAACTTATGGGGAGCATTCAGCTACTGGCGGAGGTGGATGGGGTGGTAAAGGTGGAAATTTATATGGAAACACAGTATCTGGTCAGTTAGGAGTTAAAGGAGAAGATGGAAAGAAAGGAGGAAATGCCGGAATAGCAGGAGTTGGTGGAGGAATATTATACATAAAGGTCGCTAACTCTACCTTAAATTTTGCAAATAATCAAGTGCGTTTTAGTGCTGCTGGATCAAATGGTGGTAACGGCGGCAATGGTGGTGATGGAGGTAGGGGTGGCAAAGGTGGCTTAGGTGCAGATGGTGGATGCAATAGTGGAGGATTTGTTACCTCTGGTGGCGTAGGAGGATATGGTGATGGAGGCAATGGAGGCAATGGTGGAGATGCAGGTAGCGGTGGGCATGGTGGTACAATTTGGATTTTAAAGAAAAGTGGAGGTACACATGCAACTTTCAGTACCTATTCATGGAATCCAATGGGGAAGGGAGGCAAGGGTGGTGCACCCGGTTTTAAATACAGTATTACCAAAACACCTCGCCCAATTAACTACAGTCCCGCTTTCAGCCTATTACCATGTAATATTAATAAAAACTTCCATTTTGGAGGTCAAATTAATTATTGCCCGGCAGTTGTATGTGACTGTGATGAAGTATTTAGGCACCTTGGTTCAGATATGGCAGGTGGGGTTAACTATACGAATACCTCAACTACAACTTTTAATATTAATAGCACTTCCAATCCTGGACAGCCACCTATTTATTGGAATGGGGGCACTGGGTTACTTTATTATACCAAAGTAACAGGTTCATGTTCTACAAGATATGAGTGTAAAATGAAAAGAAGTGAAGTGTTTTTAGAATTTATGGATAAAGTCAGTGGAAAAGCGCAATTAATGAGTTATAATGGTAGTGGAAGCTTAAATTCTGGTATTATATCTACCAATATGAATGGTATAAATACAGTACTATACTCACTTAATGGTCACAAAATATACGAATATGATCCTTTACTAAAAAGACTAACAGACTTTGATGATATAATAAATGCATATCCATATGTTGATGTTGACGCATGTGTAGAAACAAATGGTGTCATAGGTGGAAGTTCTGGCGGTGGAGCTGGCACTGGTAACGGAAACGGAATCAATGAACACCCTACAGAGGATGCAACACCTATTATTGGAGTGCCTTCTGGGAATCGTGGGGCAGATGCAAACATTACAAACTTCGATGGTTCTTTTTACGAAAACGACAACTTACCATTACCACCTTTAAATAATGATGGCTCCCAAAATGGAACAAATATTGACATACATAGCCTAACTTCAAATATTGAACATACCTTTAAGGGAACTTTTAATGATGTTGACTCAACGTTTACTAGAGACGATTTTGTTATCAATTCGGATGTTAATCAACTTACTTTGGTTAACAATAAAAAATATCACGGAAGGGTTGTAATAATAAATTCAGTTGGGCAACAAGTTTATACTGGAAATTTAACAGAAGAAACTATAACTTTGACATTACCAACGGGTGTATATATCATAAACATTTTCGGTAATTATAGTCATTATGCCACTAAAATCTTCATTTATGGTAACTAAGTTAAGAAAATATTTAATACCTGTAACTCATTATGTGGGTTTACAGGTATTTTTATTGTTTTCAATTTTTATCATGAATTGCAATTTCTTGAAGTCACAACAGTTTATTAATGGCAACTTAATTCCCAAGGGTAAAGATATTTTTTTAAATTCAACCACTTACAGGAAATACGGCACTGAATATAGGAAATTATATAGTTTGCTTGGATGTAATCCCTTTATAGATGAAAATTTTTTTTTTAAAAATTGTAAATTAGAAGGTTTTGATACGTTGGCACACAAAAGTTGTACAGAGTTTGATATTCGATTAAACAGGCAAACACTTGCAGGGCCTTTTTGTAATGATAGCAGCACAAGTGTTGTTATTAATTTAAATGGGGATACTATCTCTGACTTTGGCTTTAGTTTAAAGTTAAATTCACCTTTGTTGAAAGATAGTGTTTACGATTTTACCTTTTTAATTAAATCTGAATCATTTCAACCCTGGAGTCAAAAATTTTATGATAAAAACCGAAACCCAAATGAGGATTTTAAGATTCGGATAACACAAAGTAATAGCCCTAATTCTGAAGGCGATGAGGTTGCAGTTATAACTAGGCAAGATGTGTATGAGAAGGATACTGACATTTATAATTATTATGCATTGAATCCAAAAACTTCTTCTTGGTATAGTCAAGATGATTATTATTATACCGTAAAAACAACGATAAAGGGTAGGAATACTGGTCAATTTCTTACCATCAAGGCAAAATTGGAGATTACCGATATTGGGTCGACTTTATTCAGGAATAATTTAAAACCAAGTTCATTGTATTGCACAAATTGGGGTACACTAAACAAAGGTTTATATGCCACAAGGTTTAAATTACAATGTCCATTTAATATTCAGAAATCTGGTAGTTTATGTTTAACCAACAATCCCTTGTTGTTAACGAGCAATAGTAATTATTTTACAGATAAATATCTCTGGTCGACAGGTGATACCACCACAAGTATTACAGTTAAAAATCCAGGTTTATACTGGCTTCAAAAAGACAGGAATGGTTGTATTTGGACAGACACCCTGCGCATAGATTCTACAAAAACAACAACAAATAAGTTGCAAGTTTATATTAAATGTAAAGATAGCACAATTTTAATAGGCAAAGATAGTGTTAATGGTCAATCAAAATATCAATGGACAATTGGATCTAAAAGTGCACATGTTTCTGTAAATACTACGGGTATTTTTATAAGGCAATCCAGTATCAATGGTTGTCCCGCTGTAGACTCTTTTCAAGTACAAGACTATTCCAAACATAAAGCAATTGCCACTAATAATTTTACACTTTGTATGAATGATTCTACAAATATTAGTGCACTTGCAACTAATGCAGAATGGTATAGACAAAACGCACTGTTTTCTAACCTCAAAGAGATACAAATTAAAGGAATTAAAAGTGATACATTGATTTTAAAATCGTTTGATAATTGTTGGCAATTTGACACCATTTATATTAACTTTATCGAATGTGATATTATGGATTATATTTTCATACCAAATGCATTTACACCTGATAATGACGGCATAAATGATGTTTTTAAAATTTCGGGTAAATCCATTCAAAATTTAGAAATGTCTATTTTCAATCGTTGGGGTGAACTTGTTTTTTATTCTAAGAATGCTGAAGACGGTTGGGATGGATTTTATAAAGGATCTCTGGTACAAAATGATATTTATTTAGTTCAGTTAAAAGTAAAATCTGTGGAATTATTAAAAAGACCTTCATCTAAAATTTATTTACAAGCCACAGTTAACCTGATTAGGTAATTAATTTATTTTAATATTTGATCAGAATAAAAAGTGCTTATTAATATTCGAATACCAACTACAAGTTTCATAAAATTTAGTCTAAAAGTAATATAAATTTACCTAGCCTTAACCAAATTTAGCAACCTAAAATCTTTGCAAATTCTAACTTTAACAAAAGGCGTAAAGGTTGGTTGAATTTAGGCTTTAACAAAACAAGTATAAGTGTGAATCGACACCAATAAATCGAATATAAAATGCCTCAATTATTTTTGAATCTATGATTTTTTTTCTGAATTAAAGCTTCCATCATCTGATACCCTTTTGCAGTAAGGCAATAGGTGTATTCAAACATGCGGTCGCTGTCGTAAATAAAACTTTGTCGTAAGCCACTTTCAATTTCGCCAGCAGGCTTTGCCAAATCTTTTACAATTAAACTTCTTAATTCATCTTTTACAGCATGTTTATTAGGCTCTTTTGTTTCGGCCATAATATTATCAAACGCTTCTTCAAATACCAACAATAAAATTATTTCCTTGCCTAAGTCACTCAACTCTTCCATAAACCTATACTGTTTTTTGCAATTTATTTACTGTTTTTTACCTCGCTTGTTTTAGTCAGTTTGCTTTTATCCTTAACGTTAATATGATCGTAAGGGCAATGCAAACAATGGAATCGGTGCAGTTACTGATGGTACATTTAATGTTACATTTGAAAAAAACGAAATGATTTATGTTTCTTCTGGTAACTTAAATAATACTTGGGGGATATATTTTCAAAACGGTAAGGGAACTGCCAATACCATTAAAAATAATACATTTAACAATCTGTATGTATCTACATTTTTAAATTTCAGTGAATACATGGATCTTATTACAGATTATGCAGAAACTAACTACAATGATACATGGCTTCTAAATAATTTTACAACTTTGAAAACGATTGCAGATGATACAACTCATTTTATGGCTGCAAAAGCAAAAGTCCTAGTTCAGTTTGTGATAGATTTAGACACTAATAACATTTATCATGACAGTATATTGTATCCATATTTACATCATGATTTATCGATGTGTGATTCGAATAATAGCATAGACAATAATATTGATTTAATTGTGTACCCAAATCCTTTTAATACAATTATTAATCTAGAAATAACAAATAACAATGTTTTAAATACGAAATATATTAATGTTTTAGTTCAAAACTTCGATGGAAATACCGTGTTGTCAGACTCATTTTCAATACTTGCTAATTCAACAATATATCCTAATTTTGACTCCTCAGCCCTATATGCTAATTCATTTTATGTTTTAAAAATTATTGAAGGAGTTAACACTGTAAAATACAAATTGATATTTAAAGAATAATATGAAAAACTTAGTTTTAATTTTAATTTCACTTTACCTTACTCATCTTAATGGTCAAACATGGAAATTTGTTGAAGATAGGGGTGGTAGCAATGTGCCATTAAAAATAATAGAGACATATGATAATGGATTAGTTTTCCCTGTTTATAATACGGATGTTTTTAAAGATTTATTCCTATACAAACTAGATGTAAATGGTAATTTATTGTGGAAAAGGAATTATTATATTAATAACTCATCATTCGAAACCACAACTATTATAAAATTACAATCCGGAGGTTATCTATTAGGTGGAGCAACTACTTTTACTGATTCAATAAACGGTGATGCATTTATTATAAAAATGAGTGATTGCTTTGAGCCTATTTGGTTTAAAATATACAACGAAAAGGATAATTATAACAGAATCGATGAAATAATCGAATATGGAGATAAATTGCTAGTAAGTTTTGCGTATTTAAAAGAAAATTTTATGACAATTGCTTTGTTAGATAAGAATGGAAAATTAATTAAAAAAAATACTTTGCCAGAAATTAGTTATTCAAGTATGTCAATTACGCAAAAAAATACAATAAATATAATTTCTGATAGCTACCCAACTGGATTGTTAAATAATCCAAATATAGGTATAAATAAAAGTATTCTATTTAATTTAGACTCTAATTTGAATATTGTAAAATTTAAATATTATTTTTTGCAAGATACTAATTTCTTTAATTCAAGTTATAAATTATGCTATACAAATAAATCCTCAAATGATTTTCTGACATTAAGCAATAATAGAGTACCAAATTCCCAAAATGTGGATATTGATGGATCAATAATGATAACTAAAAATTTAGATGAAAACAATTGGAGAAAGGTTATAAGTGATACTAATAAGTTCAATGCTGGAACCGGAATGTTAAGGCTAAATGAAAATCGTTTCATTATTACAAGTAATTATAATCCAGACTTAATCAATGTAAGCCTTTATTATGGTAAAAATTACATTATAGATTCATTTGCAAATATAATCTACACCCAATTTGAGAACATTGGAACAAAAACATCAGAGACAAAGGATGTTATTAAATTATTCGATAATAATATTGTCACAATAGGTACAAAAAACACCTCAGGTAGTAATTGGGCGATTTATTGTTATAAATATAATCCAGATTTAACCCCATTTTTAAAAACAAATATTATTAAACAGTATGATAGCATGTGTTCTCAAACAATATCAACTGGATCATTAAAGCTTCCCAATCCAATGATTGTTCCAATGATTTTAGATTCCTTTTTAAGAATTCGAAATACTAACTTCACTGAATTTGAAGTTTACCCAAATCCTGTTTCAAATATTTTATATTTTAAGTCGCAAAATAAAATTTCAAGAAATCTTAATATCAAAATATTTGACACTCAGGGTAAAATCGTATTTGCTGAAACGATTGTTTCTGAAAATGGTGTTGCAAGATTTAATTTAGTAGGCATACCAAATGGGCAATATTTAGTTTATATTGAAGACTCAAATTCTTTTGTGTATAGACCTATAATCATACTAAATAAGGATTAACCCAATAAAACTACTTCAATTTAAAATTGTGATTGGTTATGAAATATCATACCTTCTTTTACTTAATCGAATGTATAAAATGGATAATTCATTATTTTGAACATTTTATGACTGGTTTTGAGTTCAATTTAGTCTTACGCGGTGGAAAAAATTGAAATTTTTAAGATAAATTGATTTGTTTAATAAGACATTTTAGTCAGCACCCTACAACGAAATTTATAGGCATAAAACTTCGTTAACCCTTGCAAATTCTAACTTTAATAAAAGGCGTAAAGCTTGGTTGAATTAAGGCTTTAACAAAACAAGTATAAGTGTGAATCGACGCCAATAAATCGAATATAAAATGCCTCAATTATTTTTGAATCTATGATTTTTTTTTTGAATTAAAATCTCCATCATCTGATACCCTTTTGCAGTGAGGCAATAGGTGTATTCAAACATGCGGTCGCTGTCGTAAATAAAACTTTGTCGTAAGCCACTTTCAATTTCGCCAGCAGGCTTTGCCAAATCTTTTACAATTAAACTTCTTAATTCATCTTTTACAGCATGTTTATTAGGCTCTTTTGTTTCGGCCATAATATTATCAAACGCTTCTTCAAATACCAACAATAAAATTATTTCCTTGCCTAAGTCACTCAACTCTTCCATAAACCTATACTGTTTTTTGCAATTTATTTACTGTTTTTCACCTCGCTTGTTTTAATCAGTTTGCTTTTATCCTTAACGTTAATATGATCGTAAGGGCAATGCAAACAACCCATGCCACAACAAGTTCCGCGTTTCAAATGGTAATGCTCAGAAAAAACTAAGAATCCATCGCTGTTAAAATAAAAATCTTCCTTAGTTCCTGATGTAACCACATTGCAAATTTAAGTTTTCAATTCGAGAGAAATAAGACCTGTCATTAAAATAATTTAAATGAACTAAATTTGTTGTCTAATATGTTTAGTATGAAAAGGGTTTTATTTTTTTTATTTTTTATAAGTTTTATTTTTTCTTCAATGGCTCAATGGAAAAAGATAAATAGTCCATCTAGCCAAGATTTGTACAATGTTCAAATGCTAAAAAATACTGTTTATGCAGTAGGGAACAGTTCAGTTGTATTGAAATCGAAAGATACTGGCAAATCATGGCAGAAGTTATCGCTTCCGACCTTATATAATTTGAGGGCTTTGTATTTTTTTGATTCTCTTTCAGGTATTGTAACTGGCGAGAATGCCCGGATGTTAAAAACAGTTAATGGCGGTATAACCTGGACCCAACAGTTCGTTAAAACGGCTGCTTATGCCAATGCCCTGTATTTTGAAAAGCAAAATGGCGTTGCGGTTGGCAATAATTTTCTTGCCATAAGTTCAAATGATTCGGGCAAAAGTTGGACGGAAGATACCACTCAGTTAAAGTTCATTAAACTAAGAAGTGTAACAATAATGCCCAATGGTAAATGCTGGGCAGTTGGCGATAGTGGTTATTTATTGCATAAAATGGTCAATTCAAAACGGTGGACTGTTTCTAAATTGCAAACCAATATTCACCTCACCCATATTGTCAATATTGGCAATCAAACTTTAATAATTACGGGTAGTATGCCAGATACAGTGAACGCGGGGGCGTATTTAAATCTCATGGCTATTAGTAATGATTCTGGTAAAACATGGCAACAAAATGCAATATCCGAAATGCGGTTAATTAATGGGGCTTCCTTCAGTCATGCAGACAGTGGTTACCTGGTTGGGAGCAGTGGCCTGATTAGTAAATGCAACAATGGATTTTCGAACCGTGGTTTACAATTAACAGGCATCGCTTCGGCTTTTAATAGCATTTCGGTTTATTTCAATTGGGGTGTAATTGTTGGCGATGGGGGCACAATCTTGCGAACATCAAATTCGGGCGGAAAACCATTGTTATCTATTGCTAGTATTTCATTTCATGAACCACTTGCCATCTTTCCCAACCCATCCAATGGGCATTTCATGGTTTCATCTAACTCTTCAAAAATCAAATTGGATGTTGTCAATATGCTTGGCCAAGTGGTGCTTTCATTTCCTGCCTATGAAGATTCATTTGAGGTTAATTTAGAATCGATAGGACTGCATACACTGAGGGTTCAAACAGCCACTGGCGAAGTGTTTAATTGTAAAATAAATATTGTAAAATAATTTTTTGGCTATAGCCTTAAATAATTTCATTGTATACCCTAAATTTATTATTTTTGCCTTTTATGTTCAGAATTTATACTTTATTGTTTTTGTTTTCTGTTTCTCATGTTGCTTTTGCCCAAAATGGCGGTGTAAAAGGTGTTGTAAAAGATGCTGTTACAGGTGTCGAAATTGACAATGCCAATGTCTACATCAAATCTATTGGAGAAGGAACAACTTCTAATTCAGATGGATTTTATACCATTGGTAAATTGGCTCCTGGAAAATATAAAATTGAATCTAGTAGTATCGGTTATGATACATCGAACTATTTCATAACCGTGTCTGACAATAAAACAATTACTCAAAATTTCTTCTTAAAGCCTATTGTGTTTACCGTTGGTTCGGGTAAGGTGGTTGAGGTAGGCAAGCGAAAAAAGAAGGAAGATGTTGATATCGGTACTACTAAAATTACGGCCAAACAATTAACTAAAATTCCTACCATTGGAGGTACCCCAGATTTGGTTCAATATCTACAAATCTTACCGGGGGTTGTATTCAGTGGCGACCAAGGTGGGCAGCTCTACATAAGAGGTGGTAGCCCGATTATGAACAAAATATTGTTGGATGGAATGACTATTTATAATCCATTTCATTCGATTGGATTGTTCTCAATATTTGATGCCGATTTGATAAAATCTGCCGATGTTTACAGTGCAGGCTTTGGGGTAGAATATGGTGGAAGGGTTTCTGCTATTATTGATGTTAAAACCCGCGATGGGGATAAAAATAAATTGAGCGGCAATGTGGCAGTGAGCCCATTTTTAGGTAAAATATCTTTAGAGGGTCCCTTGAAAAAATTCATACCAGGCAAAGGAAGCAGTAGCTTTATTGTGTCAGTAAAAAATTCATATTTAGATAAAAGTGCTCATATTTTTTACAATTATGCCGACCCCGGAAGGTTGCCTTATAGTTTTAATGATATTTATGCCAAAATGAGTTTTAATGCTCCAAACGGCAGTAATGTTAAAGTATTTGGTTTTAATTTCAAAGACAATGTCAATTTCCCAGGTTCTACAAGTTATGGGTGGAATCAATTTGGTTTTGGAACGCGTTTTACAATGATACCTGAAGGTAAGCAAACCAAGGTAGATGGTTTTTTAACCTATTCTAATTATTTGATCCAACAAATTGAAAAAGATAATAAACCCCGTAGCAGCGGAATCAATGGTTTCAATGTGGGTCTTGCAGCCACAACTTATAACGATAAAGATGAAATTAAATATGGTTTTGAAATCAATGGTTTTAGAACCCAATTCAATATCTATAATGCCAACAATCGCGCGATTGAGCAAGATCAATTTACAACTGAATTATGTGGTTATGGCTTGTATAAAATAGTAAGAGATAAATTTGTACTAGAGGCAGGTGTGAGAACACAGTTCTATGCATCACTTGGCAATACCTCAGTTGAACCAAGAATCAACGGGAAGTATAACATTTCAAAGCGTTTAACCTTTAAGGCAGCAGGTGGTAAGTATTCTCAAAATTTAATGTCCGCCTCAAGTGATAAGGATGTCGTGAATCTTTTTTACGGATTCCTTTCTGGTTCAGACGATTTGCCAAAAAACTTCAATGGAAAACCAGTAACAAGTCGATTACAATTGGCTTGGCACGCGGTGGCTGGTCTAGAATATGATATTAATAAATTTAGTGATATTAGTGTTGAAGGATTTTATAAAGATTTTAATCAGATTACCAATATTAACAGAGACAAGTTATTTGATGATGTGCCCGAATACAGCAATCAACCTGAGAAATTAAGAAAGAGTTTTATTGTTGAAAGTGGCTCTGCTTCGGGCGCAGATTTTAGATATAAATTTGAGAATAAAAGAATCTATGCTTGGGCTGTTTATTCGCTTACTTATGTTAAACGTTTTGATGGTGATATTACTTATCGCCCGAGTTGGGACAGAAGGCACAATGTAAATTTGGTATTTGATTATGTGATAGATAAAAAAGGTCGTTTATCCGCTAATGCCAGATGGAATTTTGGATCAGGATTTCCTTTTACCCAAACCCAAGGATTTTACGAGAAAATGAACTTGCAATCGGGCCCAAGTGCGAATTATACCAATTCAAATGGTGCTTTAGGTATTGTTTACGCAGGCTTTAATCAAGGCAGGTTGCCGACATATCACCGACTAGATGCATCCGTTAAATACACATTTAAGGCCACCAAAAAGGTTAAAACATGGCTCGTGTTATCCGTAACCAATGTTTACAACAGAAGTAATATTTTCTATTTTGATAGAGTGAATTTTACAAGGGTGAATCAATTGCCTATTTTGCCTTCTTTGAGTTTTAATGCGAGTTTTTAGAAATTAGGCAATTTAATTTAGGAAATAGTGGGTTTCAAAGCTTAAATTTATTTACAAAATAAGTATTAGCAATTTAATAGAAGTTGTTGGAAGGACTGTTAACCTAAGTTCTATAAAGTTTATCGCGTATTAATTTCTTAAGTAATTCAAATTTTGATTTGACATTAAATGTGTTGAAAATTATAGTTCTCCATCTTTCAGCCGTTTTATAACTAATATGCATTTCGTTTGCTACATCCTTTAAGGTGTCTTTGTCAATTAGCTTTTCTAAAAATTGTTTCTTTTCTTCACTCAAATGAATACTGTTGGTTTTTTCGTCCTCAAATATTTGTGGTTCAATTAGTATGTCTTGTTCTGGTTTTTCAAAGTGAGTGCCACCAGAAAGAACAATATTTAGAATATCAATAATATTATATTCCTCATTTCCCTTTATGATATTTCCTTTAAATCCAGCTGCTAATAGTTTAAGGATAAAATCAGCGTCATTATTAAAAGAAATCGCAATTATAGGAATTTTGGGGTAGTGACTTTTCATCCATTCAATTACTTCAAACCCATTCATTTTAGGCATTCTTATATCAGTAATGACAATATCTGGCAGTATGTGCATGGGTATTTGGTTAATAAAGTCAATTCCATTTTTAGCCTGATAAATAAATTTAAATTCACTACTCTATTCTGTAACTAACTTAATAAAACCCTCCCTAAATATTCTGTGGTCATCTATTATTACAAGATTAATAGGGCGAATGGTGGATTCTTGATTGTCTTTAAACATTAGCTTTTTGGATTTGAATTTTAGTATTGGTAGTAAATAATACCTAAAGAATGTAAATCAAATATAATGAATTGTTTATCATTAACAACCGGAAAATATTTTTTTTTGTGCTATTTTACCATTATTGGGGGTATTTACCCCCAATAATAGAGGTGTTTACCCCCATTTTTTGAATGGTTTTTATTCTAATGTTGTTTAATCAAATTTATGAATTATGAAAAGTACTAATAACAAATCACCACCCTGAAGTTTATTTAGAATTAAAATAACTATGATAATATACAACTGTAAAAGGGTTCAGTTTAAAAACCCTTCAAAAAATAATAAAAATCAAAATGAAAAAAATAATTTTTAAAATCTCAATCATTCTTGTAGTTTTATTTTCTTTTAGTTTCAAAGCAGAAGCGCAATTTAACTTACGAGTGAAAAATACTTCTGCATCAGGCGCTCCAGTGATAGTGAGAGTGTATGATGCAAGTTCAAATTTATTGTATACATCTGGGACAATTGCAAATAATTCATCAGTCTTTGTAACAATTACAACTTGCACTGGCGGAATTCCTGCAACTGTTCATATAATAGATCAAGGGACTACATTTTGCTTAACAAATATTCCAGTAAATTTAATAAGATCACAAGATCCAACTTTAGGGTGTTCTTCAATACCACCTTTCACTTGTTGCGATCTGAAATATAATTACTTTACTACAAGCCAAACAACAAGCTTTGCATGCGGGCCTCTTACTTACGATTTAGATATAACTATAGATTAATAATTTTTATATTAGGGGGTTAATTGTATCAACCCCCTTTTTAATTAATTTTTTTTATATATCTTTGAATAAGAAATTATTTCATGAATTTAAAATTTTTTATTTTTTATTTATTTGTTTTTTTATTTTCAAAAATTGGAGCTCAAAATTTTCAATGGTTAAAGAATTATGGTGCTTTAAGAAATGACAAAATTATAGGAGCAGTTGCAGAAAAGGAGGGTAGCTGTGTATTCCTTTTATCTCAATTAAATATAAATGCCAATTATCTTGATACTATTAAATTTGATTCAACAAGTTTTTATTTGACCAGTAAGGATAGCAATAATGCTTTTCTAGCAAGAATTGATAGCTCAGGCAAAATTATAAAATCAAGGCTAATCGGAGATTTGTCATTTCCATCTATTTGCGGAGACGATAGTGGTAATTTATATGTAGCTGGAAGTTTAAACAAAAATTCAGATTCTAAGATAATAGGTTCTAAAATACTTTACAGAAAAGATGGCAATATGTTGTTTTTCAAATATGACCATAATTTTAACTTATTATGGGTAACTCAAAATGGAAATGTTTCAACTGCTCCCGCAAAAATAAAATATTCAGATGGGCACCTGTATTTCATAGCATCTTCTATAGATACCTCAAAACTTGGCAAGACTTGGTTTTATTTTGATTCGATAATTTCAAGTTCACAATATGGAGAGATAGAAATGAGATTCGGTAAAATTTCATGGGCTAATTATTTGTTTAAAAATGACTACGTTAACAATGTGCCAAGAACGCTTATCATTAATGATATTGAAATTCTAAAATCAAAAATATACGCAGCTATCAGCACAACTGATTTTGCGAATGCAAAGGATACCTTTTTGTGGGGAAGTTGTATTGCAATCATAGATACACTAGGTAAAATTAACAATAAAGTTAATATCAAAAGGACGCAAATTAATTGTTTAAGTACCGACAATGATTATTTATATTTTGGTGGAAGTTATCAGGATAGTTTAATTATTGGCAGTAAAAAAATAAAATCACAACTCGCTTCTCCAACGAAAGTCATGATCTTTTCTGCGTCATTAACAGCATCATTGAATTCAAGATGGATATTTCAGCCAATTGTTATTGATAAAACGAATAATTGTGGCAACATATATCAATCTTTTTGCAAAGAAGGTTTTGTGTATTTTGGAGGCTATTTTTCTACAAAAATACTTATAGATAGTAATTATTTGACACCTGGAGCAGCCTTTCGCTCAGATGCACTTATTTATAAAATGGATATTTCTGGAAATGTGCTTTGGGCTACAAGCGGAAATACTACCGCACAGGCTGGGATAAATGCCATTAGCGCAATCCCAGGGAAAGCTGTATATGTTGCAGGTGATTTTATAAACAAAATAAAGTTTGGAAGTCATATTGCAAATGCAAAAGGTTTACTCGATGGTTTCATTACTAAAATATCGGATAATTCAATAATTAGGGGTCAAGTTATTGCCGGACCCTATTGCGCTGGGGACAGTATTTTAATACCATTTACTAAAGTTGGTACATATAATGAAGATAATTATTTTATTGCTCAATTAAGTAATAATGAAGGTAACTTTGATAGAAATTATATTGAATTGGGTAGAGTAAAAAGTTATAAAAATGGCATTGTTAAAGGGCTAATTCCTGCCTTGAATATTAATTCATCTTTTAACTACCGCATTCGTATTTTAAGCACCTCGCCATCTGTTCAAAGTTATTACAAAGCCGATACATTAAAGCTGTTAATTTATTCAAAAGATAAGGCCAACCCTGGACCTGATGTTACAATTTGCAAAGGTGATACCGCAATGCTTAAAACCTTTGGTGGTACAAAATGGACTTGGAGTCCTGCATATAAAATGGCCGATAGCACCAAGAATGTTACCCAAGTTTGGCCCGATAAAACAACCAAGTATAAAATTATAATTGCCGATAGCAGTGGCTGCGGTGCACCCGATACCGCCTTCAAGACAATATATGTTAGGAGCGATTTAAATATACAATTGCCAAAAGACACTATCACCTGCATAGGGTCAACTATTTCAATTATTGCTAAGTTTATGGGTGGTGATAGTCTGCACTACACGTGGCAGTGGTATAGCACAGATATCAAAGGCAATTATACATCCTTGAAAGCAGGCAGTAATCAACTGTTAGATACGCTCAATTTTGTATTGCCCTCAACAGAAAAAGATTCACAAAAATTGATACTGTTTTTAGATGATGGATGTTCGCATAAAACAGCTTTTGCAACCTATAGAATATTGATTTCAAAACAAAAACCAGATGTGTCCTTTGCAATCAAAGATACGCTGCTTTGTCCGAATAAGAAAAGCAGTATTATTGCAAGCTTTGATAAAATACACATCCCTCATTATACCTGGCAATGGTTTGAAAATAATGCTTCTGGCTTTTGGTTGGCGGGCTTTATTGGGAAACAAAAAGGAGCAGACACTTTGCAATATTCGTTGCCGCTAAACGCAGCGAAAAACAAAAAGTTAAGAGTCGTTTTAACAGATAATTGCTCCAACTTAAAAGATACTGCAGAATTGAAAATTCAAAGCAGAGATACACTAAGTATTAAATTGAATACGAATGATACCGGGTTGTGTTATGGAAGTAACTGTTTAATCAAAGCTAAGGCGTATGGTGGATTGCAAACTGGCTATAGTTACAGTTGGACGGATATTGCAACCAATCAAATACTTTCAAATTCAGACTCACTTTATATAATAGCAGACAGTAGTAGACAAATTAGTGTGCGTGTAACGGATAATTGTATGCCGAATAATTCGTCAACCTTGTTGACTATTAAAATAAATCCGGAATTAAGCGTAAGTGCACAATTAAAGGATACCACACTTTGTTATGGAGAAAAAATTAAACTAAAAGCCAATGCTACAGGCGGCATTAGTGCAAATTATACTTACCAGTGGCGAATAAATAATTCCCTTGTTTCAAATAAGGATTCTTTAGTTTTAAATACCAGTTTATATGCCCCAAAGAATGGAGGAGTCTTGTCGCTTCAGTTGATTTTAAATGACCAATGTAGTAGAGCCGATACCACTAATTTAAACATAACTGTTTTACCATCTATTCAAATTGATTTGATAAAAATGGATAGTATTTGTTTTAATGCCACTTATGTTTTTAAAGCGATGAGCAATGGAGGTAAACCGCCACTTCAAATAAAGTGGTTGAATCAAAGCAATGTTCAATTAAGTACTACAGATAGTTTAATTATTGAAAATTTAGATGCCAATAAAACAGGTCTCCATTTGTTTCGTGTAATTACAAATGATGGCTGTTCTCAACCTGATACCAGTCAATTTCAGTCTTACTTCAGAGCGCCATTATCCTTTCAATTAACAAGCTCTGATTCTTGTCCAACAAGCACTGCCTTACTGAATATGAATGCTAAAGGAGGTAGGGGCGATTACTTTATAAAATGGTATGTCGATAATGTGTATGCTAGCGCAAGCAATACTACCTTATTGGTACAACCTAAAATTCAAACAACGACTTACAAAGCAGTAATAACAGATGGCTGCAGTCCGACACCCGATACAGCAAAAATACAATTAAGTTTAAAACCTATATTGCGCTTATCCGTTAAAGGCTTTTGCTTAGGCGATACCACCATTGGTAAAGTTACAAATTCTGTTTTCAATGCTTCAAACACTTATAACTGGTGGGTCAATTCGAGCCT
>JAQSCZ010000065.1 GCA_029945665.1 bacterium
CATTTGAATTAATTTGATAGCTCATAAACCATACAAATATATAATAATATCAAGATAAATATGTTACCTTGCCCAATAGCTATCAGGCAAGGTAACATATTCGTGACCAGGATTGTCATTGGCCCAATTAATTATGTTGCATTGCTTTGCAATATGCTTTAGTTTATTAAAGGAAAATTAAACCCAATCCCCGCATTGTTTTTTTCAATACCATTTCAAAAATTAAAGCCGTAAATTTGTAATATGGAATTGGAAGAGATTCAGAATAAAGTAGCACAAAGTGGTTTAGTAACCTTCAACCTCGAAGAGCTGATTGATACAGCCCCTCAAATGCTTATTGATATTAAGGAACAACTATACATGGGCTTGATGTTAAAAGAAAAGGAGTTCAGAACTTTTATAAAAGAACATGATTGGTCGCAATATAAAGATTCCAATATAGCCATTACCTGTTCTACGGATGCAATCGTGCCTACTTGGGCATTTATGCTGGTAGCTAATAAATTGAGTGGTATAGCAAAAAATATAGTGTTCGGCACTTTAGAAAATCTACAAGAAGTTTTATTCGAGGCGCGCATAAATACCATAGATGTAACACCGTTTATAGATCAGCGTGTAGTCGTTAAAGGTTGCAGCGACCAGCCAGTGCCTGTCAGTGCTTATGTGTCATTAACGGCCAAATTAACACCGGTTGTAAAAACACTCATGTTTGGCGAGCCTTGCAGCACAGTGCCCATTTATAAAAAGGGGTAATTAAAGTTTAATAAGTGGAGTAGATTTTCTAACTCACACCTTCTTCTTCCACCACACCCATTGCGCTGAATTTTTCAATTCTTTCGTTAATGAGGGTTTCGGAGTCTTTGTCTTTTAAAGCTTTGTATTGCTTTTTTATTTCTTTGCGAAGTGTTTCTACCATCTGCGGAATATTGGTATGCGCACCGCCCAATGGCTCGTCTATGATGCCATCAATCAAACCATTTTTTAACATGTCAGGAGCTGTTAATTTAAGTGCATCTGCGGCTTTTTCTTTCATGTCCCAAGTGCGCCATAAAATAGAAGAGCAACTCTCTGGGGAAATAACAGAATACCAAGTATTTTGTAACATTAACACACGGTCGCCAACACCAATGCCCAAAGCTCCTCCACTGGCACCTTCGCCAATAATTATACAAATAATAGGTACTTTTAATACCGACATTTCTAACAAATTGCGCGCTATTGCTTCGCCCTGTCCTCTTTCTTCGGCCTCTAGTCCTGGGGAGGCTCCTGGGGTATCAATTAAAGTAATAATTGGTCGGTTAAATTTTTCAGCGAGTTTCATCAATCGCAATGCCTTTCTATAGCCTTCTGGATTGGGCATACCAAAATTTCTATATTGGCGTTCTTTGGTGTTTCTGCCTTTCTGCTGACCAACAAACAAATAAGATTGTCCGTCAATGCTGCCAAATCCACCAATCATCGCTTTGTCATCTTTAACATTGCGGTCGCCATGTATTTCAACAAAATCGGTTGTCAAAGCATTGATATAATCCAACGCATAGGGGCGGTCGGGATGACGCGATATTTGCACCTTTTGCCAACCTGTTAAATGTCCATAAACCTGCTTCTTAGTCTCATTGATTTTTTCAGTCAATGAGTCAATGGTATCGGTCATATTTGTCTTGCCTTTAGCATGGGTTTCTTTCGCTTTTTCAAGCTGATCAATCAATTCTTGTATGGGTTTTTCAAAATCAAAAAACATAATATTTTTTCCTAATGGTTATGCGAAAATATGGAATTTAAATTAAAAAGATAATTCAAATTAAATATTCGTTAAATTACAACTCAGCATTACGTTCTATCACGATTGTTACTGGACCATCATTCACCATTTGAATCTGCATATCTGCACCAAATACACCAGTTGCAATTGGCTTGCCACTAAGTAGCGCCAATTGGGTAACAAAATAGGTGTAAAGCGGAATGGCTTGTTCTGGTCGCGCGGCCTGAATGTAGGAGGGGCGATTCCCTTGCAAGGTGTCAGCATAAAGGGTAAATTGACTCACCACCATCAATTCTGCATTGACATCGGCTTGACTTAAATTCATTTTGCCTTCAGTGTCATTGAAGATGCGTAAATCTTTGATTTTTTTGCACAGGTAGTCTGCCTCTTTTTGGGTGTCGTTTTCATGGATACCTAGCAATACCATTAAGCCAGTTTGAATGTTGCTATGAATAACATTGTTGATGCTTACGCTGGCATTTAACACCCTTTGAATAACTACCTTCATTCTTTAGACGATATTTTTTCAGGTTTGAAAATAAAACCAACCTCAAAACTTAGTGCGTATAAATGGTGTCTTTCTTTGCCATAATTGGCATTCAACAATGGGATATTTAAACTCGGTTGAACAAAAATATAAGTGCGTTTTCCATCAATTAAATTTTCTAAGCGAAAACCAGTGTGAAAATTGGCATTAAATAAGCCAGGATTTTCTCCATTGTTTTTTAATTTAAAAACCTTTTGGCCTTGCGCTGAAAAGCCATTGAGAACGGCTCTGATATCATGGTGTACTAGGCCTGAAATTGAACCACCAATATTCCAATAAATTGTTGAGGATTTCATGGCTTTACCACTAATTTGAGTAGAGTATAAAACAGGAATGGTAAGGTACTGATAACGGTAATTGAAATTGATGTAGTTTCCGCCAGTTTGCGAAAGATCATACATAACACCAATCTCTGGATGCAGGGTGTCCAAAAATTTATAATCTTCACGCTTACGGGTAAAACCGTAGTTGCTAAACTGTAAGCCTATCATTAGTTTGCGTGTCTTGCTTAACTCTATGCCAAATAAAGCAGAGGCTCCAATGGCACTGCGCCAACGGTCTTGTTTTTTTAATGAATCTTTTATTTGAGTGGAGACAGGATTTTGAAAGGTCGTAAAGCCATTGCCAATAGTAGGCGTAACACTCCAATACCAAGATCCTTTAATTTTTTGTGCCTCCGTTTTAAAAAGTGAACAAATCAAAAGTATGAATACAAAACAACTTGATTTCATAAATGAAAATGAATTTAAAAAATAGTCAATCAGGTTGACTATTTTAATTAGGCTTTGTAAGTAACTGCTTTTACAGCTTCAACAATCTTAGCAACATCTGGTAAGAAAGCATCAACTAGGGTAGGCGCATAAGGAAGTGGCACGTCTCTGGTAGTGATCCTTCTAATAGGCGCATCTAAATAATCGAAACCATGTCTTTGCACTTGGTAAGTAATTTCACTCGATATTGAAGCCAATGGCCAAGCTTCTTCTACGATAACTAAGCGGTTGGTTTTTTTAATTGATTCTATAATGGTGGCATGATCGAGCGGACGAACGGTTCTCAAATCTATCACTTCAGCATTGATGCCTTGTTCTTCCAATGCTTTTACGGCATCGTAAACTCTTAACATCATTTTGCCAAATGAGACAATGGTAACATCGGTTCCTTCTTTTGCAACATGTGCTTTGCCTAGTTCAATGATATATTCTTCTTCAGGTACTTCGCCTTTAAAGCCATACATCTGTTCGCTTTCCATAAAAATAATAGGGTTACCATCTCTAATGGAAGCTTTTAATAAGCCTTTTGCATCGTATGGGTTCGACGGCACTACCACTTTTAATCCGGGGGTATTGGCATACCAATTTTCGAAATTTTGTGAGTGCTGCGCACCCAGTTGACCTGCACTGCCTGTTGGTCCGCGAAATACCATGTGGCATTTGTACTGACCGGCTGTCATGCTATTCATTTTTGCGGCGCTATTAATAATTTGATCGATGGCAACCAAAGAGAAATTGAAAGTCATGAATTCTACAATCGGAATTAAACCGTTCATCGCTGCACCAACTGCAATACCTGCAAAGCCCAATTCTGCAATGGGAGTATCTATCACTCTTTTTTCGCCAAATTCTGCCAGCATGCCTTGACTCACTTTATAAGCACCATTGTATTCTGCTACCTCTTCACCAATTAAGAATATGCGGTCGTTAGTGCGCATTTCTTCGTTCATGGCTTCTCTTAATGCTTCGCGAAATTGTATTTCTCTCATTGTTGTTTCGAATAAAGGGCAAAAATAAGCTTTCTATTTGAAATATTGAAGGTAAAAATTGAATACAAAATCCTTTGTCAGATGATAGCCTAACGACCTAATTAAATCGCCTTAAATTAAAGACTGATTAAAGAATATCATCAAACAACTCATCTACTGAAAAACTAATCTCTGAGAACAAAGGGCTTATTAATTGCTGTCCAACGGTAAGCGGCTTTTGACCAATAAATTTACCGTTTACCAAACTGTAAATGAGAATGAGTTTGTCTACTGGATCTATCATCCAATATTCTTTTACGCCACTTTCTTCATACAAATCAAATTTTGTAGCGGTGTCGTGTTTCGTATTTCCTGGCGAAAGAATTTCAACCATTAAATCGGGTGTTCCATCGCAACCTTGTTCATCAATTTTTTTTGGATTGCAGATGATACATAAATCTGGCTGAACAACGGTGGTGTCTTTTTTAGCGGAGGGAATGGGTAAGCGAACATCAAAAGGGGCAATAAAAACATTGCATTTTTTGTGTTTATAAATAGGGCCAATAATTAAATGCAGATTCCCAAGCACGCGCTGGTGACGTACATTTGGACCAGGACTCATAGGGAAAATTTTACCTCTTATTAATTCTAATCTTTCAGAAAATTGCCAACGCATATAGTCCCAATAGGTGTAAGTTCCATTTTGATCTAATACTTGATAATCGGTAATTGGTTCTTTTACTTCCATACTTCTTACAAATTTATGAATTTTTTTGTAAAAAAAAAGAGCACCTTGCAGTACTCTTTTTTTTGAATTTGAATTGTTTTTTTTATCCTAAATAGGTTTTAAGAATTTTGCTTTTTGATGATTTACGCAATCTTCTCAAAGCTTTTTCTTTTATCTGACGAACACGTTCGCGGGTTAAGCCAACTTTTTCTGAGATGTCTTCAAGGGTATGAGCAGGTCCACCATCTAGTCCGTAATAGAAACGCAATACATCGCGTTCTTTTTCACTCAAGGTTGAAATAACACGGTTAATCTCTTTTTGCAGTGATTCGTTCATCAATGGCATATCTGGATTAGGCTCGTCGTTATTGTCTAATACGCCAAGTAATGTATTGTCTTCACCTTCTGTCAATGGTGCATCGATAGATAAATGTCTGCCACTTGATTTCATAGCGTTTTCTACCTCTATCAAAGGAATTTCAAGCACAGTTGCAATTTCTTCGGCCGTTGGTTCACGCTCAAATTCTTGTTCTAATTTGGCAGCAGCAGCACTAATTCGGCCAATTGAACCTACTTTGTTCAAAGGCAAACGCACAATACGCGATTGGTCGGCCAAGGCTTGTAAAATTGACTGACGGATCCACCATACCGCATAGGATATGAATTTGAAACCACGGGTTTCGTCAAATCTTTTAGCAGCTTTTATCAACCCCAAGTTACCTTCGTTAATTAAATCACCTAAGGTTAAACCTTGATTTTGGTATTGTTTACTAACTGAAACAACAAAACGCAAGTTGGCGTTTACTAATTTCTCCAAGGCTGCTTGGTCGCCTTCTCTTATTCTGCGGGCGAGTTCAACTTCTTCTTGTGCATCAATCATTTGCACTTTCGAAATTTCATTTAAATATTTATCAAGCGATTTGTTCTCGCGATTGGTAAATTGTTTGGATATCTTAAGTTGTCTCATTTGTTTATTGCGCTATTATACAGGGGTCTAAGGGTTTTTGGAAAATTTAAAAGGCTGCAAATATACAATAAACTCAATAAAATCCTAAAAAATGAGGGGTTTGCAACTTCTCATTAAGCAGCAAAAATCAGACCAATTATGAGATTTGTCAGGTTTTTTATTTTAACCAAGGATTAATATAAATTTAAAACGAAACTCTAAAATCAGTGAAGGTGAATCCACCAAAAATGCCGTATCCATTAATAATATTGTTCGATATTGGAGTGGGTTGTGAAAAAGGGTCCTCTTGGTTTTCCATTTGAAGGGCTTGTCTTTTAAGGTATTCGAAAGTGTTTTTACTGCAAGCATAACTCCTTATTCTGTAGGAGGCAGATGTTTTATTTTTATTAATGCGGTTAAAGGCGGTCGCCCATTTTAAATTTATTTTTTTTATACCCTCCTCATTGCTAATATACAATGCATGGTTGGCAAACTCTGAATTGTTAGCAGGGTTGTTATCGGTTACCACGCTATATAATTCGCCAATAGTGCCCGTTGAATTACTTATGTAAATAGTGAGCATTAAGTATTTGCAGGGCTGCGAGTAGTTAATGTCAAGAAAAGTATTCGAAGTTCCAATGATCTGTGAATCGTTGCTCATAGTAGAATTCAAAATTGAATAATAACCCGAGGCGTTTTTTATTTTGGCGGTATCGGGTAAATAGTCTTCTCCACTCACAATTTCAAAGCCTGGATAGTGGCATTCAAAGCGATAGGTTTTGTTGTATTTTGATCCTTTGCGACCTGTATAAATGGAAGACTGGCTGTTATATGTAGTAGAGTCGTAAAAGATATTGTCTTCAAAAATTTTGATATATGCATTTGGGTTATCAAGGGTTTTGAATTTAGCATTATCTATGGGTGATAAGCTTTTTGATAATTTGAATTGAAAGCCCGATTGATTATAAAAAAAACAATTCACCACCAATTTACTTTGGTGTATAGGATAATTATCTACTTTCTCGGTTTTTTCGCATGCCGACAGGCCCGTTAACATGAAAATGAAAATAAGAATTCTCGAAAAACAAGTCATCTGAATTTTTTTTAAAAGGAAATTAGGTAATTTGTTACATTCACTCCACCAAAAATACCATATCCATTCACAATATTGTTCGACATAGGCGTGGGTTGTGAAAAAGGATCGTCCTGGTTCTCCCATTGTAAAGATTGACGCTTTAAATAATCGAACGCAGCTTTGCTACAAGAGTATACAACAATATTGTAGTCGGCCGTGGTCCTTTTTTTGTATACAATACCATAATCCGTAGTCCATTTTAAGTTAATGTTTTTCACACCAGCACTATTAGAAATGTACAATCTTGAAGCAATATATTCTGTTTCGTTTGCTGAATTAAGATCTGTAATATCTTCATATATCTCTTGGTAACCCGTAGGATAAGATGACCCTTGGTAATAAGAATTTTTTTGAATGAAAACCATTAAGTAGGGATTGTTATTTGAAAGTTCTATGTTTAAATTCGTGAAGTAATTGCCATTGATAACAGAATCATTGTCGTAATATGAATTTAGTATTGTATAATATCCTTTGGCTTTCAATACTGAGGAGGAATCTGGCAAATAATCTTCTCCGCTTACTTTACCTAGTCCAGGATAATTGCATTCGAATCGATAATTATGCAGGGCCGATGCTGTCCTATTTGTCGTGCTCGTATAGGTAGGATAAAGACCTCCTTTGCATACCAATGAGTCGAAAAATATATTGTCTTCATATATTTTTATAAAAGCTTTCGTGCTATTTAGTTGCTTGAATGGGGCATTGTCAATAGGCGATAAACTTTTTGAAAGCACAAACTTGAAGGTGCTATCCGAAGTGAAAAAACAATTGGCTACCAATTTGCCTTCATGTCTTGGGAAATTATCAACCTTCTCTGTCTTTTCGCATGATGTAAAAATAAAGGTGAATAATAGGGCGGTTAAAATGAATAAATTTTTCATAATCAATTAAATTTTAAAGCCAATGTTTAATGAAGGCAAAATAGGAAATAATCCAACCCGTATGATTTGTTTGTTCCCCCTATTATCAGTCGATATTTTATAGTAAAATGGATTGATTCGACTGTAAGCATTGTATACACTGAAATTAATATCTATCATGCCCCATTTCTTTTTAATGTGACGCGTAATACTTAAATCGAGTCTGTGGTAATTCGCAAATCTGAAATTATTTCTACCGTTATAACCATAAACTGGCGAGGTGGTGTAAAAGGATGTTGGCGAGTAGCCCGGATAGGCCGCTGTAGCCAATGTGGTGGCATTGCCTGTTCTAAATACCCATACCATGCCATAGTCCCATTTTTCATTTTCTTTATAGTTTAATACAAATGAAATATCGTGTCTGCTGTCGTATTTGTAATAAAACTCTTTGCCGAAATTGACTTCTGGAATGGTTCGTTTTATCCACGATAAGGTATAGCCAATCCAACCAGTAACTGCGCCCGATTTTTTTTGCATCAAAAATTCAAATCCGTATCCTCTGCCTTTACCTGCTGCCACTTTATTCTCCCAACTATTATTCACGTTTAAGAATGAAGCACCTTCTTTAAATTCGATGATGTGATTCATGCTTTTATAATAGGTTTCGAAAGTAAATTCATACAGGTCGTTAAATGATTTGGCAAAGCCAGCAGCAATTTGATTCGATGACATTGGTTTTACTTTATCTGTTGCAGGTACCCATAAATCATTCGGTAAACCTAGATTGTTATTAGTTAGTAGGTGTATGTTCTGTCGCATGTTGGCAAACGAAGCTTTTACCGACCAGCTTTTACTTAGTAAATAACGTGCAGCAAAGCGTGGTTGAACTGAAGGGAAAAAACTTTTTTTGTAATTGTATAAATTAAAATGCAAGCCATAATTGATTTTTAATTTCTTAGAGAATTCATAATCATCTTCAGCATATAAGGATGTTTCAAGCGAATTTGTTTGGTCGGAACCAAAAGAAGTATCAATGCTCCTTTGCCCGGTTTCTTTGTATTTAATGGTGTTTCTGCCAGGTACAAATTGATGCGCAATGGCACTGAATCCAACTCTGAAATAATGCTTGCCATTATTTATTTCTACATCGCTTTTTATGGAATAATCCCGAATACTACTCGTAAAGCCATTGTAGTTGAGCTGCTCTAAAGTAGCGGTGTCATTTACTTCAGAGGATTCTGCGGATTGTACAATTTCGTAATAGTATTTGGTGTAGTTTAATTGGGTATTTATAAATACATTTTTATTTAAAACTTTGTTCCATCGCAGGCCCCCTAACTGATTGCCCCATTGGTTGCGGTCTTCACTTTTATCTGAAATTGTTTTGCCATCATATAAGTAGGAGTAAGGCTTGCTCTTTACATAATATTTGTCTTTGCCTGTGTAATAACTTAAGTACAAACGGTTGTTCTTATTTACTTTCCAATTGATTTTAGCATTCATGTCCGAAAAAAAATAGCCTTGACTGTAGCCATTGTTCCCATTGGCCAATTGAAATAAGGGTTGAAGCAGAAAATCAAGATAGGTTCTGCGACCGCTTATCATATAAGATATTTTATCTTTTTTGATAGGGCCTTCCAATGTTAGTTTAGATGCTAAGGCTCCAACACTGCCTTCGGCCTTGAATTTTTTCATATTGCCTTCTTTCATTGCAATGTCCAGAACACTGCTTAATCGACCGCCATAGCGAGCGGGAAATCCGCCTTTTAATATTTGAACATGGTTAATGGCATCGGTATTGAAAATTGAAAAGAAGCCAAACAAATGACTGGCATTGTATACAGGTGAGCCATCGAGTAATATTAAATTTTGATCGGGTCCACCACCTCTCACATATAAACCGGTGCTGCCTTCCGAGCCACCTTTAATGCCTGGCATTAATTGAATGGCTTTAATAATATCGGCCTCCCCCATAAATCGTGGCATCATTTTAATCTGATTCACATTCATGGTAATCGCACTCATTTGCGTAGAATTTACAATTTTTTCATCTTTTCGTCCTGTGAATTTAACACCCTTTAATTGAAAGCTCGCAGACAATGTAATATTTAAAGGCAGTTCTGTATTTGGATAAACGGCTACTATTTTATCAGCAAATCCAACATAGCTAAAATATAAAAAAGTAGTATCTGTAGTGGTCTGAATACTAAAATAACCATAGCTGTTAGTCGACGTACTGGCAGACTGTTGTATGGTTTTTACATAGGTTCCTATGAGTCTTTCTCCAGTGGCCGAATCCTGCACATAGCCATAAATATTTTTTTGCGCATGGAGTGTCAAGCCCATAAAAATTATAAAGAAAAAGCAAATTTGTTTCATTGTCATGCTGAACGCAAGGTATAACTTTTTATTGTATCTGTTACTTTAATTTAACAAACAGCTTATTTAAAGCTGTTTGAATTTTTGAATTTTTTAGTATAATAAATTATCAATTGGTCGAATGGTCAAGTGCTTTTGATTTTCTTATGTTGCAAAAAAATGTACATTTGCATGGAATAATAAAAAATACAAAAGCGTGAAGATTGCAATTTTAGGATATGGTAAGATGGGTGTTATGATAGAGCAAATAGCGCTAATCAAAGGACATGAAATTGTATGCAAGTTAGGCTCGCTTTCTGCGGAATCGGAGTGGTCTAAGTTAGCAAAAGCAGATGTTGCCATAGAATTTTCTAATCCTATTTCGGCATTTAATAATATTAGTAAATGTTTTGACGCAAATGTGCCTGTTGTTGTTGGTACCACAGGATGGTATGATCAATACGAAGCAGTAAAATTAAGATGCATCAATGAAAATCAAGCAATCATTACAGCTACTAATTTTAGCATTGGTGTCAATTTGTTCTTCCATGTCAATAAAATTATTGCACGTGTGATGGAGAACCTGCCCGAGTATGATGTTAAAATAGAAGAAATACACCACACGCACAAACTGGATTCACCGAGTGGCACGGCCATTACAATTGCTGAAGGTGTTCTGTCTGAGATGACCCGTAAAAAGGAATGGAAGTTGGCCGCAGATGTAACCAGCGAAGCCGATCTCTTGATTAATTCAATTCGAACAGATGAAGTACCCGGAACCCATACAATCACCTATTCATCAAAAATCGATGATATTGAACTCAAACATACTGCTCATAGTCGCACTGGTTTTGCAACAGGTGCAGTGCTAGCAGCCGAATGGTTGCAAAACAAACGCGGTGCCTTTACGATGAACGACTTTATAGGATTTTAAAATACACAACTACTTTCTCAAATAAAAAATGAACCCAACTAACTTTACTTATTTTCTGCTTTTCTATGTGCCATTGTATATTGCAACTCATATTGGGTTGTATTTGCTTTTTAGAAAAGCCAATGCCAAAATGGCCTGGTTAGCTTTCTTTCCAATTGTCTGCTATTGGCCTTGGATACAGATAACTGGTCGTCCGAAATCATGGATGCTTTGGGCGCTGTTGCCTGCTGCCGATATTATTATTTGGTTCAGTTTGGTAATTGATATGATGGAAAGTTTTGGCAAGATAAAATTCATGGAGCAGGTGGTAGGTGTTTTATTTCCTTTTTATTATTACCCCAAATTGGCCATGGCAAAAGATGTGGTGTATTTAGGTCAAGCGCGCAATCCAGAGTTTAGAAAAAAATACATTCCCGCAAAAAGAGGTCCTGGTAGAGAGTGGGCAGATGCTCTTTTCTTTGCTTTTATTGTGGCTTATTTAATAAGAACTTTTCAATTGGAACCTTATAAAATTCCAACGTCTTCGATGGAAGATAGCATGATGGTTGGTGATTTTTTATTTGTAAGTAAAATGAACTATGGACCAAGGTTCCCAATTACTCCCATCGCTTTTCCTTTGGTGCATCAAGATTTAGCAGGGGCAAAAGCATATTCTGATATCTTGCATTTGCCTTATATGCGTTTACCTGGCTTTCAAACTATTAAAAGAAATGATCCTGTTGTATTCAATGTGCCTTGGGATCAAATTGACCCAACGGAGCGTCCAGTTGATAAAATGCAGAATTATGTGAAACGCTGCGTGGCTATACCAGGTGATAAGCTTCAAATAAAAGATGGCATATTATACATTAACGATGAGATAGCGTTTCAAGCACCTAAAATGCAACACAATTATATTATCAAATTTAAACCCAATGCAGTGGTGCCAACCGAGGAAATATTGACCAATGATTACGATATTTATGATTTTGGTTATTTTGATAACAGAACCATTCGTGTTGCTTTAAACAAGGATGATTTGGAGCGATTTAAGAATGATTTTGAAATAGAAAACATCATGCAAAATATTGCGCCAAAATCAGGTAATTTTTATTCGCCCGATGGCGGTGGTGAATTCAATGCTTTGATTAGGGTAAAGGATAGTATGAAATTATCTGACGAGGATTTGCGAAAATTAGGCGTCTTGTATGCATTGCCTTTAGGGTCCGATTTAAGAAATCTTCAAGTTATGATGAATGAAAAATTTATTGATCCAAAGCAATATAAAATGATTTCAAAGGTGGACACAATTAAGCACATGAAACAGCTTAAATCTGCAGGGTCTAATGCGTTTCCAGATTATATGGAAGAGTACCCTTGGAACAAGGATAATTTCGGTCCAATTGTTTTGCCAAAGCGCGGCGAATCAATGAACATTACCAAGGAAAATTTCTATATCTATCAGCGTGCTATTGCAATTTACGAAGGCAATGCCGATTTTGAATTACGAGGTAGTACACCTTATATGAATGGTCAGCCGCTTACATCCTATACCTTTCAATTCGATTATTATTGGATGATGGGAGATAACAGAGATAATTCCTTAGATTCCAGATTTTGGGGCTATGTTCCAGAAAATCACATTGTAGGTAAGCCGTTGTTTGTTTTCTTTAGTATTCAATACAAACATGCGGACAATCCTAAGCCTGGTAGCGATGGGAATGAGTTTGTCAAGGTAAGATGGAATAGATTATTTAAAGGGATAAATTAAAATCCCAAGCGTTCATTCCACCGTCTATTTATTTCCGCTATTTGCTCGTTCATTGATTATAAGGATTAATACCTAATTTAATTTTATAATATTTAATTCTGTAAAAGAATTACTTTTCAGTAACTTTATTCTACATTTGTAGATATTAAAATATGAATGAACAGGCTAAGATATTAATCAAGACACTTTCGATGTTAGATGACAGAACGCTGTTTCTGGAATTTAATGACGAGGTAATTATTGATTTGGAGGCCATTAAATTAATTGATAAAAATTGTGATGCTTTAGTTGCAGGTAGGAAATTGAAACGTTTGGTCATTGCAGGAAAAAATACATTAATCACAAAAGAGGCAAGAGTATTTGGTCAGGTGAAAAGCAAGGAAATGAGAAACATTGTTATCGCAGAAGCAGTTGTTGTAAATACTTTGCCACAAAAAATGGTGGCTAATTTTTATTTTGCTTTTATAAAAGATTTTTATCCAGCAAAATTTTTTACCGATATCAATAAGGCAAAAGAATGGCTTTCAAAATACTAAGGTATTTTTAGTAAACGCGGGTTTAAATTTCCAAAATTCTTTTTATATTTAATTTAATAAATGGATAAAACAGGTTTTTAAGTCTCTTATTATGAAGGTAATATGAAATATTTTAAATTACTTGTATAGTTTTAACACCTTGGGTTGTATAATTGAACAGGGAACCTTATTTGTGATAAGTATTTATACTTACTAGGTGTAAGTACTTAATATAGCTGCTTTTATTCTGTTGCATAAAAAAGTGGTCCTTTAAAGTATATACAATAAATGAAAATGAAACTAAACTTTAGATTGAATTTGTTCAATAAAAATTTATTTGTCTTAACTTCTTGTTTTGTATTTTCTAGAGTATGAATGGAGGTTTGTTTGATTTAGATTTTAGTAGATGGGAGATTATTTTATTGTCTTTATTTCCTTCCGTCATTAATATTTTTATTTTTATTTATGTTTCTGTTAAGTTGCCTCAGAATAAAACAAATTTTGCATTCGCATCTTTTGTGCTTTTAGGTGCGCTATGGCAAATAGGTGATGGATTTGTTCGACTAAGTGTCTTGGAGTCAACAGCGATTGAATGGTATAGAGTTGAAATGGCCTTTTCCTTGTTCGTTGTGCCTTATGGTGTCTTGTTTACAATTAGCTCAACCGGGTGGTATAAAAAAATATCTAATGGGATGGTGTTGTTGCTTCAGTTTTTGCCATCTGTTGTTTGTTTAATCTTGATTTTAACCCGTCAAGATCAACATAATTTGATAGCCTCTGAACATTGGTTTTGGGTCGTAAAGCCAGAACCAGTGTTAACTAATTTCATAATTTATGGTTGGTTAATATTAAATGCATTGATGATGTTGGCCTTGCTTTGGTTAGGCTATTTGAAATCCACAAAAGCTCAAAAACACCAGTCGCTTTTATTGGCAATTGGATTTACCTTGCCGTTGGTAGGTGGTATCATTGCTGAAGCTGTTTTTCCTTTATTATTTAATCTCGATTATATACCCATTCTTACACCCTTAATTACAACGTTTACAATCGCGGCATTTTTATCTTTAAAAAATAATTTTTTGGATTATTCGCCTCGCCATCAATGGGACCAAATTGTTGAAACTATGAATGAGGGGATATTGATTGTTAATAGTGATGGATACATTATGTATGCTAATAAAATGTTTTGCGAAACACTTGAATATGAATTTGAGGAGATTAAAGGTTATGTAGCGTATGAATTATTTCTTGAATCCACTCCCCAAAAGCTTTTTGTGCAAAAGGTTCTAAAAGACAGGGTGCTTGATAAATCCAGTCAATATGAGTTGCAGCTAATATCAAAAACAGGAAAGAAAATTTGGTTCATTATTAATGGAACACCTTATAAAAAAAGGAATGGGAAAATAATAGGCTCCATAGACATGCTTACCAATATTGATAGTAAGAAAAGAGCAGATGATAGGTTTAAAGCCTTGGTTGAAAATGTGACCGATTTAATTTCACTTTCTGATAAGGACGGTAATGTTATCTATGACAGTCCGGCTATCGAGAAAATTACAGGCTACACCAGTGAAGAAATGAAAGGGCATCAGATTTATGAATTAATACATCCGGAGCATATAGAAGAATCCAAAAATATTTTAGAATATGTACTAAAAAATCCAGGCTTGCCTGTGCCACGAATTAATAGATTTAGGCATAAAGATGGACATTATGTTTGGGTAGAGGGTGTTGTTACCAATTTACTTAATAATGAAAATGTAAAAGCCATTGTTTCAAGTTATCACGATGTCACCGAACGGCGAGAATCTGAACAAAAACTGAAACAAAAGGAGGAGCGATTAAGTACCATTCTTGACAATGAGCCAGAGTGTGTGAAGGTTGTTGATTTGAATGGGATTTTGCTTGAAATGAATCCAGCGGGTTTAAAGGTCCTTGAAGCAAGAAGTATCAATGAAGTAGTTGGTAAAAGTGTTGTCAGTTTAATACATAAAGATGATATAGGTGCCTACTTTGAGCTGCATAATAGAGTATGCAAAGGAGAAACGGGCACAGTTGATTTTAGAGTTGTAGGATTGCATAATACAGAACGCATGATGGAGTCGAATTCGGTACCACTCAAAAATGCGAATGGTGAAATTTATGCGGTATTAAGTGTTGCCAGAGATATTACAGAAATCAAAAAGAAAAATGATGAACTAATAGGCATTAAAAATAAATTAGAATACAGCGAATCTAGACTAAAGCAAGCGCAAGCTATTGCCCATGTTGGGAGTTGGGAGTTTAATCTGACCCGTAAAGTAGCCATTTGGTCGGATGAAGTTTGTCGTATTTTTGGATTGCCTACTTATGCAAATACCCTTTCTTTAAAGCAATGGCTTATGTATATCCATCCAGAGGATATTAATTATGTTGTTTCAGAATTGCGCAAATCCAGAATTTCATCAACGAATTCATCCATTCAACACAGAATTATTCGAACGGATGGAGAGGTTAGATTTGTTAATTCAGAAAGTAGGTATGATCGCGATATTTTCGGTAAAGCCATTGGCATGTATGGTGTTGTGCATGATGTAACTGAAGTGCGTTTGGCAGAATTACACCTAAAGAGATTGTTAGATGTAACCAATGATCAAAATAATAGGTTGCAAAATTTCGCCTATATAATTTCGCATAACATACGTTCGCATAGTGCCAATATTATTGGTATTATCGACATATACGAGGTACAGAAAGAGCAAAAAGAGAAGGATAATTTATTTAAGATGCTTAAAACCAGTACTAATAAATTGACTGAAACTATTGAGAATTTGAATGATATTATTACTATTCAGAATAGTACTGAAATGCAACGAATTGAATTGTTCTTAAGGAGCGAGGTGGATAAGACTATTCATGCGATTAATTCAATTATATCAAATGCTAATACTCAGATTACTAATCTGATTCCAGAAAATTTAATTGTTAATTTTGTGCCTTCCTATCTTGAGAGTATATTGCTGAACTTGATTACCAATGCTATAAAATACAAATCGCCAGATCGAGATCCTGAAATTCAATTGTCTGTCGAAAAAATTGGCGCTTACATTGTCTTGTCTGTTTCAGATAATGGATTGGGTATTGACTTAAAGAAGAATAAAGATAAATTATTTGGCATGTACAAAACATTTCACACGAATAAAGATGCAAGAGGATTTGGATTATACATTACCAAAAATCAAATAGAAGCGATGGGCGGTAAGATAGAAGTTGAAAGCGAACTAGGAAAAGGATCTACATTTAAAATTTATATCAATGAACAAAATTAAAAAAGCATACATAATTGATGATGATGAGATAATTGTTTACCTGACAGACAAGATCATTAAAGAGGAAAATTTTTGTGAGCAAAGTGAAACCTTTAATAATGGACAATTGGCGCTTGATCGACTGAAAGAGGTGATTGAAAACGGAGAACCATTGCCCGATGTAATGCTGGTTGATATCAATATGCCTGTTATGGATGGATGGGAGCTATTGGATGAGATAGTAAAGTTGCCACTTAAGCAACCTATTCCACTCATTATTTTTACGTCCTCTATTAACCCTGCAGATAGAGAAAAGGCTTTTACTTATTCTACGATTAAGGGATATATCCAAAAACCACTCACTGTGCTTAAGCTAGATAAAATCTTAAGGCTGATTTATTAAGCTTTACCTTCTTGTAACTCAAAATATTCGAATTGGATTATTCGATTCGAGCTTCTATTTTTGCTATTAATCTATTTTATCATTCTTATGAACAGCAAAAAGCTTCTTTTATTCAATTTGTTTACCTTAGGTCTGCTACTCGCAATAATGGTAAAGGAACATTATCCTCAAAAGGTATGGCATTATTTCAAGAAAAAACCTGAGGTTAAAGATGAAAAGATTCAGTATTGGCTAAATCGAGATCAATTGTTTGAAGCCTTGCCCCATGATAGCAATTCGATTGTATTTATTGGAACTAGCTTAACAGAAAATTTTGAGTTGAACGAAATTTTTAAAAATTGTGCTATTAAAAACAGAGGCATCACATCAGATGTTACCGAAGGTATTCTAAATAGATTGAATCCTGTGATACTTGATCAACCTAAAAAGATTTTTTTAGAGGCTGGAATAAATGATTTAGGAAAAGGCTATACTTCAGCGCAATTAGTAGCCAATTACAAACTCATAATAGAAAAATTACAAAAAGCTTGTCCCAATACCCAATTGTTTCTACAAAGTATTTTACCAGTAGCCAACAAAGGTCAGTATCCTACCTATAATAACCCCCAAATTAATGCGGCTATTGTAACTGTAAATAGCCAATTAAAAGCGCTTGCATTAGCAAAAAATGTTACCTATATTGAGCTTTATAATAGCTTTGTAATCAATAATGAGTTGAATTCAAAATACGTTATCCAAGATGGTATTCATTTAAATGGAGAAGCCTACAAGCTTTGGGCAGAATTGCTCAAACCATACTTGTAAATATTGAAAAATGGCTTAACAGTGACTTGTTTGAGTTTTTTTTTGGGTGAATACTGAATTTTGTCCACAGGTTATTTATACTTATTGGCTATCGATTATGACAACTAATAATTCCAATGTTGTTGAAAATATTGTATACGTAATTTAAAGTAAAATAGGGACTATGAATTTTAATTTGTAGTAGTTAATATATTTAAATACTGTGTCGTGGTATGGCCCGCTAACATTGAAAAGATGCCTGCTGTTTTGAATTCTGATTGCTTTCTTTCGACACTTACAACTGGCTTTTATTCGAAAAGAATAAAAGGGCTAATAACCGAGGCTCTTCCTAAAGATTAGAAGTGTAGTCTTTTCAACAATTTCCCTACTAAGTCTACTTATCAATACGTAGTTTTACGCTTTTAAATTTAAATTTTAAAATTAATTTTGTCTCGGCTTGAATACCTAATTATAATAAAATGAAAAAAATACGTTTAACATTATTATTTTTATTTCCTATTATGCTCATTGCATTAGCCTTGTTTTTTTATAGGCATATAGCAACAGGAGTTTTTGAGTTAATTGCTTTTATTTTATCAAGTAATATTCTACTACTTTATACACTTATAATGGCCGTTTTGGTTTTTAAAATGCTGCGAAAGAAATTAGCACTCATGGGAATTGAGATTACAACCATCTTTCAGCAAAAGACAATTTCAAATTTTAGTTGAATTACTTTTTTGGCTTCTTTCTTTTTTAAAAATCATTTTAAAAATCAGGTTGTTGGATTCTCAATCATAAGTAATTTAATTAACAGTTAATCAGATATATATAATATTTATTGTATTTTGAAACAACCAATTATAAAAAATGGAGTCTAAAATAATGTAGTATATTTAAACCAAACAAAAACTTAAAACATTCGGTATGAAAATCATTGCAATTATACCAGCGCGCGGGGGGTCTAAAGGAGTTCCAAGGAAGAATATAAAAATATATGACTGTTACGAAGGTTGCACATATGGCTGGTACCACGGCTTACTAGCGG
>JAQSCZ010000066.1 GCA_029945665.1 bacterium
AGGCTCGTTATTGCTAGTATTACAGGGTTATGATACTTTGCGGACATTCAGAAAAATATTTAAGCAGATGGGTGACCATCTGCTTTTTTTAGGCCCTATTTTTGCTAAATATTTAACACCTATGAAATCATTCTTATACTTCCTTTGCTTAGGATTCACCTCAACATTATGGGCGCAAAAAAGTCCTTACGATGTAAGTTCAAATACTAATCAACCCAAGGATAGTGCCCCTCAAAGTGAATTTGCCAAAAAATTTCCACGCATTATTATGGCCGATTGGAAAACGGGCATGAAATTTATGACAGAACCATTGAAGATTAAAGCATTGGGCTCCGCTTCGCGAATAGAATTAGCTCCTTATAAATCTTTAAATTTTGTGAATGACCAAGTGCGCCAAGGCGACTTTGAATGGAAAACATTTACTTACCAATCGAAAGAAATGCGCACAGTGAAATGTGCGACAGGTGCCTGCAAAAATACTTACCTTATATTTGAATGTGAAGGCAAAAAATATGAATACGAATTTATTGGCGATACGGCCGCATTAAGAAAAGCACCAAATACCTATATAAAGAAAATTGTATACCTAGACGAGGTTGATAAAATCAAAGCAGAACTCAATGGTAAAACACTGTATGTACTTTGCAGCCAATGGATGAAGGAAGATGAGAAAGGAAAAATAGTAAACAGCGATGGCAATCAAAAATTTGTTGCAGTAACTGTGCTTTCAATTGGACTAGGCACCCAAGATGGACCCTCTAAAATTGTTTTCAAACAAGAAGGTACATCCAAAGAAGCCTTTATTAATCTGCGTTTAAGTGGTATTAATAAATCCTCAGGTCTATTTGGAGTGGATTTCGATAAGGCCTTTTCTTTTGAAGACCCAAAGAAAAAATATCCGAAAATTAAGTCTGAAATATGGACCGTTATTCAGAATGAGAGTATGCGAGTGGGCATGTCTAAAGAAGAGGCGGAATTATCATGGGGCAAGCCAAAAGAAGTTAACTTGAGTGGATCGACAGAAACATGGGTTTATGAAACCTCTGGAACCTTAACTTTTAAAAACGGTATAATTATTAAGATTGATGAGTAAAATCTGATCCCTTATCTGCTTGCTTCAACTCTTGTTCTGTTATTCCTTCCGTATTTTTTCCGCAAACACCGCAGAATTCAACTTCATTTTCAGAATTGCCGCACCACTGACAGCCAATAGGATTTCTTAAGGCGAAAGAGGAAATAATAAAATATCCGAAAATTGGCGTTGTCAAAAAACAGATTAACAAAGCTACCCAAAAATTAATTTTTCTTATTTTGCTTTCCTGTCGGCACATAAGTATGGCTAGTACTAAGAAACCTAAACCAATTAATCCTCCAATTATTTCTAACATGTTTTTAAAATTAAACTAAACAAAAATAAGACATTTTAGAATTCGTTAGTGTCTACTTGGTAGACTAATTTTTCTTTTTGTAAGAAAGGAATTAAGATTGGGAGCCGTTAAAAAATGCAGCGGGGTATCTAACTTCAATTTAGATTTTTTTGTTTCCCCGTCCCAAGCTTGAAAAATAATTTGATTAATTTCCAATAATTGAAACTCATTATTAAAATAGACTATCTCTTCAAATAATCCACCTTCATTTGATTCAGAAAACTCCACAGCAAAAGTTTTACCTTCATTATCAAAATAGTGTGTCAAAGTTTATGGACTGAGCAAATCAGGTATATTTTCTATTTCTATTATTTTATAAATAGTACCACTTGAATCTTGCAATAATTCATATTTGAATATCAAACTATCTTCATTTAATTGTTTGGTTAAAACACTTTCACCTTTATTTTGGTAATAGCAAAAACTATTAAAATAAAGTCCGCTATCCCAAAGTTGCTTTTGATAATGCAATCTATCCAATAAATCCGGCTCTGGTAAAAGGCGCGAAGTAGCTTTATTAAAGCCATTTTTTGAAGGTGTTGAGGAACATGCCAAAAACAAAAACACGATAAAAAACAACAATGCAAACTTATTCAATGATTATCACCTCCCCGTCTCTCAAAGCTTTGAACAAAATTTTATTGTCAATACAATATTCAATCGATTTACCGATGTCTTCAGTTTCGGGATGAACGGAATTGCTATATGGAAGAATTACTTGAATAAGCGTTAAAGATAAGAGCAAAAACTGTTTAAGGATTCACCAATGGCGCTACTTTATTACCTATCAAACGAATGGATTGCATTAATTTTTCGTGTGAAAGTGCCGCGTTGTCCATTTGAAAAGAAAATCTTGTAATACCACCTAAAGCCTCGCTATGTCTTAAAATTTTAGCTGCTATTTCCTCCGGACCACCAACTAATAATGCACCTGTTGGTCCATTTTGCGAATCAAAATGTTGTTTGGTTACTGGCGGCCAACCCCGTTCCTTGCCAATTCTGGTAAATGTTTCGGCATAACCCGGATAAAATTCATCTATGGCTTGTTCGGTGGTTTCAGAAACATAACCCAAAGAATGCAAACCAACTTGTAGTTGCTCTGGCGCATGACCTGCTCTTCTGCCTGCTTCGCGGTAATGATCTACCAAAGGACGGAAACGGTGTGTTTCTCCGCCAATAATAGCAACCATTAAAGGCAATCCAAGTGTGCCTGCTCTTGCAAACGACTCGGGGGTACCACCAACACCCAACCAGATAGGAAGTTTACTCTGCAAAGGGCGGGGATATATGGCTTGATTAATAAGTGCTGGTCGAAATTTACCCGACCAAGTCACTGTTTCATTATCTCTAATTTTTAAAAGTAAATTGAGTTTCTCTGCAAATAATTCACTGTAATCATTCAAATTGAAACCAAACAATGGAAAAGCTTCTGTAAAAGAACCCCGACCTACCACTATTTCGGCACGACCATTGGAAATTAAATCGAGGGTGGCGAAATTCTGAAAGACCCTAACAGGATCAGCTGCACTTAAAACGGTAACGGCACTTGTCAGTTTAATGTGTTTGGTGCGGGCCGCTGCTGCTGCAAGTATCATTGTAGGAGCAGAATCTAAAAATTCTTTGCGGTGGTGTTCGCCTATACCAAAAACATCGAGTCCAGATTGATCTGCCAATTCGATTCTTTCGAGTAATTGTGCGAGTGCTTGGCTACTTTTCTTCGCAGTATCCTTATCACTTCCTATTGCTGCGGCTGCAAAACTATCGATGCCTATTTCCATTATTATAATATTAATTGTACGTACAAAGATAATGAAAAATTGTGGTATTTTATTACCATACAAATTGCGAACATCTATTTTAAAATTGATGATTATCAGCACACAGAACAAAACACAAATGAAGTGTTATCTTTGTATCAGTTAGGAAAAACTAAATGGAATATATTGATTACTATAAAATACTAGAGTTAGAGAAGAGCGCTACAGAGGCTGATATTAAAAAGGCCTACCGAAAATTGGCACGCAAATACCATCCAGATGTGAATCCGAATGATGAGAATGCCAAGAAAAAATTTCAGCAAATCAATGAAGCCAATGAAGTATTAAGTGACCCAGAGAACAGAAAAAAATACGATAAATACGGCAAAGATTGGAAGCATGCTGAACAATTTGAGAAACAAGGACAACAGCAACAACGCGGTCCGCAAGGTGGTTTTCAAGGTGGCGGTGGCGATTTTTCTGACAATGATTTTTCTGATTTCTTTTCGTCTATGTTTGGCAATGCAGGTGGCGGTAGAAGCAAAACAAAATACCGCGGACAGGATAGCAATGCCCAATTGCAATTGGATATCAAGGATGCTTATTCCACCAGACAACAAACCCTTACCATTAATGGCAAAAGCATTCGCATTACCATTCCTGCAGGTGTTGAAAACGGACAGGTCATTAAACTAACCGGCCAAGGCAGTCCTGGCGCCAATGGCGGACCAAATGGCGATTTATACATTACCTTTGTTGTAGCTAACAATACCCCTTTTAAAAGAGAAGGTAACAATCTCTATACAAGTGTTGATTTAGATCTTTATACCGCATTATTGGGCGGACATATTACCATTGATACCATGAGTGGGCAGGTGAAATTGCCTGTTAAACCTGAAACACAAACCGGCGCCCAAGTAAAATTGAAAGGCAAGGGATTTCCAGTTTATAAAAAAGAAGGCGAGTTTGGCGATTTGTTTGTGACTTATAAAATTAAAATCCCAACACTGCTCAGCGAGAAAGAAAAAGAATTGTTTACAGAATTAGCCAATATCAGAAAATAATGGAAGCAGAAAATCTATTAGCACTGCCGCAGTTTTGCCAATTGTATCAAATTGAATATACCTTTATTGATTCATTACAAGCGTATGGTTTGATTGAAATAGTAACGCTTAACGAGGAGCAATACATTCACCACGACCATCTAAAACAGCTTGAGAAAATCATCCGTTTACACTACGATTTAGAAATTAATATGGAAGGGATAGATGTGATTGCACATTTGTTGCAAAGGATGGATGAGATTGAAGGAGAGTTGAGACTATTAAAGAATAAACACCTTTCTTAGATTTTTTAAGTAATTTCAAATTTTATACGCTTTCTTCTCTGGATGAAAGTGTAAATAAGAATAAAATTTGCAAAAACAACATTGAATCCAAATACGTACATGCCAGAGAGAATTGGCATTAAAGTATAAATAGAAACTAATACAAAGATGTAAATACCACTTAATATTATCAAAATTAAAGATTCAAAAAATAGGTTCCGCATCTGTAAAATAATTATTAATACAATCAAACAGAAAAACAAAGGTATCAAGGCCAAAAGCGCCACAATAAGGAAGTATTGACTAATAAAAAGTTCAAATAATGCTTTATGGAAATATACTTTTCCATCTAAGTCAACAAGTGGCAGGAAAAACGGAATACTAAACAATGCTAATAATCCAATCAAATGCAACCATCGATTTGATATTAGTTTATCCATTTAACTAATTCACATTCACACCCAACTCTTTCAATTGTTTATCATCAATGGTCGAAGGGGCATCTATCATTACATCGCGGCCCTGATTGTTTTTAGGAAAGGCAATGAAATCGCGGATACCATCGGCACCACCAAACAAACTACACAAACGATCGAAACCAAAGGCTAAACCTCCATGTGGAGGCGCACCATATTCAAAGGCATTCATTAAGAAACCAAACTGATAACGGGCTTCTTCCTCCGAAAATCCAAGAATCTTAAACATTTTAGCTTGTAAATCCTTATTGAAAATACGAATTGATCCACCACCAACTTCCACTCCGTTAATTACCATGTCATAAGCATTGGCGCGTATGGCTCCAGGGTCTGTATCTAACAAAGGAATATCGGCAGGTTTAGGACTGGTAAACGGATGGTGCATGGCATGCCAGCGTTGGTTCTCATCATCAAATTCAAGCAATGGAAAATCGATGACCCACAATGCTTTGAATTCATCTTTCTTGCGCAATCCCATGCGCTGACCCATTTCTAAACGCAACTCACTCATTTGCTTTTGAACAGATTTAGTATCTCCAGAAAGCAATAGTAATAAGTCGCCAGGCTGCGCATTACATTGGGTGGCCCATAGTTTTAGGTCATCTGGACTAAAAAATTTATCAACCGATGATTTATACGTACCATCGGCATTGCAGAACACATATACCAAACCTTTAGCGCCTATTTGCGGGCGTTTTACCCATTCGGTTAATTCATCTAATTGTTTGCGGGTATAGGTTGCACAACCGGTTGCACAAATTGCCAATACCGTCTCGGCAGCCTCGAATACTGGGAAATTTTTACCCTTTGTTAAATCGGTGATGTATTGAAATTCCATACCAAAACGAATGTCTGGCTTATCGTTGCCATAAAGGCGCATGGCTTCATCAAAAGTCATGCGGGGCAATATCCCTATGTCTACCTGTTTTACTTCTCTAAACAAGTGCTGAATCATGCCTTCGAACAGGTTTAGGATGTCCTCCTGTTCAACAAAACTCATTTCACAATCTATTTGTGTAAATTCTGGTTGACGGTCGGCTCTTAAATCCTCATCGCGGAAACATTTTACGATTTGATAATAGCGGTCGAAACCACTCACCATTAATAATTGCTTAAAAGTTTGTGGGCTTTGAGGCAATGCATAAAACTGACCTTGGTTCATGCGACTAGGCACCACAAAATCGCGGGCCCCTTCGGGTGTTGATTTAATTAAAACGGGGGTTTCCACCTCTATAAATTCTTTGTCATCCAAATATTTTCTAACGGCTTTTGCTACTTGATGACGAAGCACCAAATTCTGACGCACATTGTCTCTGCGCAAATCCAAATAACGGTATTGCATGCGAATATCATCACCACCATCAGTATCCTCTTCAATGGTAAATGGAGGGGTTAAAGACATATTTAAAATATTCAATTGCTCAACCACTATCTCTATTTCTCCAGTTGGTATTTTGGTGTTTTTATTACTGCGTTCGGTTACTTTACCAATAGCCTGTATTACAAACTCGCGGCCCAAGCTTCTTGCTTGCTCTAATAAATCTTTATTGTATTCCTCATTAAAACTAAGTTGTGTAATGCCATAACGATCGCGCAAATCGATAAACGAAAGGGCACCAAAATCTCTTCTTTTGGCTACCCAACCAGAAAGGGTAACGTTTTGACCAATGTGCTCAATTCTTAATTCGCCACAAGTATGGGTTCTGTACATAGGCGCAAAAATAGACGGAAAATTTTGTGATTTTAAAATTTTGTGATTTTAAAATTCATAAATCATGAAATAAATAAACTGTGGCTTAACCGTTTCCGCCCAATCTGTATATTATATGATTCCAACTAGGCAAAAAGGGCTTTGATCTTTGATGCTGCCCAAGAGAGACCTTTCATTGGATCTTTCAATTCACCGATCCATTCGTCGCCCATTTTAAGCATATTTCTATAAAAATAGCCGGGTGTAATTTTATACTTCTGCATGAAGGTTTTGCGACCATTATTCTTTACTACCTTGCCAGTAGATTTACTCATGAAATGATACACTTTACTTTCGCCCACCCCTTTAAAGTGTCGAATACCGGCTTTCCACAATTTCATGGTAAAGTCGGGGTCGCTATACATGCCAGGACTAAATTCATCGGAATAACCTCCAACCTTGTCCCATAAAGCTTTTGGAACTACATTGGGCGGCCAACTTGCGCCACACCAATCATGCATTTTAAAATTTTTATAGGCCTGCATTAATTCGCGTTCCTTAAAATTACTTACATCACCAAAATCGAAACCTTGTAAAATATTTTTATCCTTTCCTTCTCTTGGTTCTATCATGGTTGAAGACAAAAAGAAATTCTGGTGACCCATGTCTTCGATCTCTTTTACCAAATGAAAATCCCAGCCTGGTAAAGCATACATATCGTCGTTGAAGTAACAAATGTACGAGGTAGTTGCTAATTGAGAAGCTAAGTTCAAGGCCTTACAAATTCCTATATTTTCTGGACTATGCGTGTATTGTATTTTTTCTTCATCGGCCCATTCCCTGCTCCCATCATTGCCTTCATTTATATGTAAAATAATTTGATGTTGAAAGGTAGAATTCTTGCGCAAACTCTCAACACATTTTTTTAAATACGGCAAATTGTTCCAAGTAGGAATAAGAATGGTAAACATGGTAGATTATGAGAACAAAGAAAAAGAAAAAAAACGAAACCAACTCAAGGTTGGCTCAATTGATTGGCGATTCTTTGGCTGAGCATTTCAACGATTCGCTTGCTCACTTCATTTTTATCGGCTAAAAAAACGGCCAATTCTTCTTCGCTTAAGAATCCTATGACCATGCCTACTAAAGTATTTCTAGTAACCATATCTTTTTGCAAACGTTGTTGCACAAAGTCGTGCAACTCTGCCTTAAAATCTGGCAATGTGGCACCCTTTATTTGTGCTTTAAAAAAACTCACCACAGCCTCATTTTGAAACTTGAGAATTGGGCGCAATACATTGTTTTGAAAAGCTTCTTTCGGTAAACTGATTCTTTCGGAATCGGTAGTTATTTCGGGCCTTAAAGCCAGTAATTGTTCGGTTCTGTTCATATTATAAAAAACGACGAGCAACCAACTGTTGAAGGTGAAAGCCATTTTAACAGCAACAAATATAGGCGGTAAAGGATTTAAATTTTCAGAAATTTAAAGGCATATAGCAAAACCCCATCTGGATCATACACCTGAATAAAATATACCCCAGTTGTTTGCCATTGCATATCAATTGTATTCCTTTGGGCATTCAATTCTACTTCATTTAATAATTGACCTTGGGCATTGAGCAATTTGGCATGGTATGACTTTGTAACTTGTACATTGATATCAATATTTAGAATATCTTTCACTGGGTTGGGGTAAGTTTTTACAACATAATTAGCCACCCGAACTGCTTCGCTTACTAGGTTGGCATCTGTAATTGATTCTAGATAATCGCTTAATTTAAGCACCTCCGAATCTTTTACTTCGAGCTTAGTTTCATACTTGAAACTTGTCAGCAAGGTCAATAAATCGCCTCTTTTAACATATTTATTGGTGTACATTGTTATTACAATGAGTGGCAATTTATCATCATCGTTCAAATTTATAAAATTTAGATCCTTTATTAGCACATCGGTAAATCCTTTGGCTGTAATGCGAAACGTCTTGAGCATTCGAGTATTGGCATAATAACTACGGTTCCAAAAAATGTAAACATTTGTATCTTTTAAATCATTGTAATTATTCTTTTTTATTATAAAAGAATCTACTTGTGTGTAACATCTCCACACAACAACATTGGGAATAGGTTTACCAGCTTCATCTACAATCAACATTCTGCCAATAGGCCAAATTGGGCAAGCATCAGCATTATGATGAAAAAGAGAAAAAAGTATTAAAGTGAGTATTTTTGATTTCATATTATAAAATATTTGGGGGTTTAGAATTTGGGTAAATCGGTTTATACTGCCTTACTTTTTTGTTTCTACCATCGATATCAATTCATTAGCATTAACGTCTAATCGGTCGTTTTTAGTATGCGAATTAATCTCAGAATTTTCATTTAGAATGTTGCAAATTGGGACGAGAAAGGGGCCCATTTCTACTATACCATTATTAATATATGATGGCAAATGCTGTAGTTCAACAACCTTATCTTCATTTGTTTTTGAGACTGATTTTGATGCATCATAGTTACCATCCATTTGAGCGGGTTTAGCCTCCAATACTTGATAAAACATTAACAATGACGGACCTATTAAAGCGCAAACTAAAATTATACCCAGTAGCTTAATAAATTGCCGCATTTCAACATAAGAAAAACGAAAATGATTTAGAAAATTAGATTCAGAAACTTGATTAACAGAATGGACTTTGATTAACATAACCTTAACATTTAAAAATTAATAATACATCAGTATCCCAATTGCCAAGCATGCCTAAAACCGCTCCCAATAAAGGATACTAACAGTTGTAAAAAGTATAGAACTTTTATATAGGATTAGACAAGCCCATTTTTTAAAATGCTGCAAAAAATCCTAATTATTTTAAATAAATTAGTCAACCATGTTTACTTTCCTGCTAAAAAAGCAAGTAGGATTAAAGGTAAAATGGATTTGAAGGGTTACAAAACCCTCAAAAAAATTAATTGTTATTTTGAGTCAGACTCTTTTTTAGCTTTTCAATCTTCTCAAGCGCATCTGCGCGTTTCTGTTTTTCTTTCTCAATTACATCTGGCTTGGCATTAGAAACAAAACGATCGTTGTTTAATTTAACATCTACTGATTTTAAAAACCCTTCAAGATAAGTCAACTCTTCTTGCATTTTCTTCATCTCTGCTGCCTCATCTATGGCCTCGGCAAATGGAATGAAGATTTCATCTGTGCCTATTAAACTTGTTAAACATTTTTCGGGCTTAGTTATGTTGTAATGGATAGTCGACACATTTGCCAATTTGCTAATGGTTGTTTCCCAAACTTTATAACTTTTTTCTTGCTCTGTTTTAATAATTAATTCAAATGCTATTTTTGGCGAAAGCCCTTTACTATTGCGAATATTCCTAATTTCGGAAATAATTTGCAAAGCCCGGTCATCTACCTCGACAACATTATTTTTTGAAACAGGATATGCATGCAATATCATTGGTTGCTCAGGTTTTCCATCATACAAAACATGGTACAATTCCTCAGTAATAAATGGCATAAAAGGATGTAAAAGGACCAATACTTTTTCTAAATTATTTTTGGCTTGGGCTAATGCACTTTCATTGATAGGCTGACCATAAATAGGTTTCACCATTTCTAAGTACCATGAACAGAAGTCGTCCCATATCAATTTATAAATAGACATCAATGCCTCGCTCAATTTATAATCTTCAAAAGCATTCAGAATATCATTAACGGCTATTTGATACTTCATTTCAAACCATTGGTTGGCCAATTCGTTTGAAGCAATAATATCGGCAGTTACAGCCTCATCGTTCACGATTTGCCACCCTGCTATTAAGCGGTAGGCATTCCATATTTTATTGCAAAAATTACGACCTTGCTCTACATTGCTTTCATCATACAAAATATCATTGCCAGCAGGCGAACTTAACAACATGCCCATGCGCACACCATCAGCTCCGAATTTGGCAATTAAATCCATTGGCTCTGGACTATTTCCCAAAGACTTGCTCATTTTACGTCTTAGCTTATCTCTTACAATGCCTGTAAAATAGACATTACTGAAAGGTTTTTGCCCGTTGAAAGCATAACCTGCCATGACCATTCTGGCTACCCAAAAGAAAATAATATCTGGACCTGTTACCAAATCATTGGTAGGGTAATAATATTTTAAATCTTTTTTATCGCCTTCTTTGAAACCATCGAAAACAGACATGGGCCACAACCAGCTACTGAACCAGGTATCCAATACATCGACATCTTGGGTTAAATTTACGGGGTTGCTTATATGCTCATCATCGGTACTGTGCTGTACATTCAAAGTATCTCTGTTCTCATGCCTTTCAATTAGATTAGAATTGTCTACAATCGGTGCTTTGAAAGCATTGTCCTTAAATAATTTTTGCGCTTCTGCTTCTGTTTTGGCGACTACATAATTTCCTTTTTCATCATACCAAGCAGGAATGCGCTGTCCCCACCACAATTGGCGGCTAATGTTCCAGTCTTTGATATTGTCTAACCAATGCTTGTAAACATTTTTAAATTTGGAAGGGTGAAACTTTATCTCGTCGTTCATTACAGCAGATAGAACCTGAGGGTATCTTTTTAAATACGCTTGCATATTCACAAACCACTGCGTAGAAATTTTTTTCTCAATTACTGCATCGGTTCTTTCGCTATGCCCTACTGTATTTTTTATTTGTTCGGATTTTGTAATGATGCCTTGTTCTTCCAAATCTTTTACAATTTGTTTTCTACAAGCAAATCTATCCATACCCACATAAGCGCCAGCACGCTCGCTTATACGACCATCATCGTCTAAAACATCAATTATTTCCAAATTGTGTTTCTCTCCAATTTTATAATCATTCTCGTCGTGAGCAGGGGTAACTTTCAAACAACCAGTTCCGAAGGCTATATCGATATAATCATCCGAAATAATTTTTACCACACGGTTTACCACTGGTACAATGACAGTTTTACCAATCAAATCTTTATAACGCTCATCATTCGGATTAACACAAATGGCCACATCGCCCATAATGGTCTCTGGTCGGGTGGTTGCAACCTGTATACCGCCTAATTCATTGTTAAATGTTTCTTTAGTTTGATCTGTAAATTTATACGTTACATAGTATAAATTACTTTGAGATTCTTTAAATATAACCTCTTCATCACTCAGTGTAGTTTTACCAGCAGGATCCCAATTAACCATCTTGGTACCACGGTATATTAAGCCATCTTTGTACAGTTTAATAAATACCTCTATAACCGCATTGCTCAGCTCTTCTTCCATGGTAAAACGCGTGCGTTTCCAATCGCAACTAGCGCCTAATTTTTTTAACTGATCTAAGATAATGCCACCGTATTTATTTTTCCACTCCCAGGCATGACCTAAGAATTCATCCCTTGAAATATCTGATTTTTTAATGCCTTTTTCGGCCAACATTTTAACAACCTTGGCTTCTGTAGCAATGCTAGCATGGTCGGTACCCGGCACCCAGCAGGCGTTCTTACCTTCCATACGCGCTTTTCGTATCAATACATCCTGAATGGTATTATTCAACATGTGGCCCATGTGCAATACTCCTGTGACATTCGGTGGAGGCATCACGATGGTGTAAGGTTCGCGCTCATCGGGTGTTGAGTCAAAAAAACCATTGTCCATCCAATAGCTGTACCACTTGTCTTCTACTTGTTGCGGGGAGTAATGCTTATCGAGTTCCATAAAGATGCAAAAATAGAAAGAACTTAGGAGTTTTAATTATTGTTCTGTAAAATATAATTTGAGTAGTAAAATGTAATATTTCTATTCATGGCTATATGTCATTGATTCAAATGAAATTTTATTATATTTGCTACGTATGAAAATTAAATTATTGATCCTTATCACACTCCTTATTCAGAATGCATTTTCTCAAAAAGTTAAGATTGAAACTGGCGATCTAAATGTTGACAATGATTTCAAATGTGTAATTTCTAAAGTTTTCAATGGAAAAGTATATACCTGTGCATTTCAAAATAAGAGATTAACAGTGGTTGGCTTTGAAGTATCCACAATGAAACAAGTTTCTAGTTTTACTACGGAAAAAATTAAACATTTAATTCCTCAAGGTGTATTATTTTTAGAAAATAAAATCGTGATTTTGCATAGTGAAACTATCAATAATGCAAATATGTTAGGTGATGTGTTCAGTTATGATGGAAAGAACATCTTAACGGATTTTGAATTATATAATTTTGGCGAAACGAATAGTTATAGGATTAAACACATTGTTTCTCAAAATGGTAAATATTTTATGCTTTCAAATACTAATTATATGAAAGGAGCGACATTTGAATATGGAATTTTTGATGTAAATATTAAATTTGCAAGTCGCGGTAATATCAAATTGCCACGGGGGCATAACACTTCCTATATTGATCAATTAATTCTCTCCAATACAGGAAATATAGGTATCTTTTCTTTTGAAGAAGATAAAAAAAATACCTTCAGTTATTTAAAATTAAATAAGGGAAGTAAGATTGTAGAAGAGATTAAAATTATCTCAACTGAATACCATCCAATTCTTTCAAAACTTGTTTCCTCAAACGATGGTTATTTCTTTGGTGGTATATATGGAACCCGCGGAATCCAAGGTGCATTTGGCTTTCAATTAGATTTAGATAGTTTAAATTTAATTTATTCAAATCTTACAGATTTTACAGATGAACAAGGAGAATCATATAACACAGAATTAAAAAAACATCCAAACTATAAAAAAGGTTTAGAAAAAATAAAAGACACTAAAATTATGAGTCGTGATTTAAAGTTAAGAATTGATGGAATAACGATTGATAAAAACAAAAACATAATTTTTGGCCTTTCTTCTTTTCATAGTGTAGATGAGTATAATAAATTCGCAACAAATATTATTATTTGTCAATTTAGATTAAATGCCAATGGTGGTATGAGCAACTATATTATAATTCCAAAAAGACATACAAACTATAATGATGCTTATACAGGAAGTCATTTACCTTCTGACTACTTTTATTCTTCAATAGTTTGCAGTGGCAATCACATTGTCTCCATTTTCAATGATCAAGAAAAAAATATTTCTAATCTTACAGATATGAATTTGAATGTCTCTGGCGTTGATAAGAAATCATTGTTAGCATCTGTTGAAACTACTGAAGATGGAAAGTTTGAGAAAAATATTTTACTACCTGATCAAAAGGATATTTTAATAATGACAGAATTTACACTCTTAATAGACCATGACTTGACATTTGCTATTGGAACAAGGGATAAAGGGAATGTGGTACTATTAAAAATAATTTCTAACTAATTTGAGACTTAATTAACTTACATAAGATTGCTAAAATTTATTATTTCTTTTTTTATATTTTGTAATACATGTAGTATTAGCTACGCTTTTAAAAGTGAAAAAAAAGACCATGGTAAACTTACAACCTTGCGAACATGTTACGATGTTACCCATTATAACATTCAGGTAAAAGTAAATCCTGAAACCCACAGTATTATTGGCTGCAATGCTATTTCATTTAAGGTAGTAAATGGTTTTAATACCTTACAATTAGATTATGTTAAAGACATGCTGATTGATAGTATTATTTTTCAAAATAAGCCCGTATTATTTGATAGAAAAAACAATGTGGTATTGGTGCATTTTCCAAAAGTAATGATGTTGGGCGAACGTGAAAAAATTAAAGTTTACTTCAAGGGTCAACCACAAGTGGCGCTCTTACCGCCTTGGAAAGGTGGTTTTGTATGGAACAAAGATGCAAATTTGAACGATTGGGTAGGCTTGGCATGTGAAGGCATTGGTGCTTATATGTGGCTACCATGCAAGGACCACTGGAGCGATGAGGCTGATAGCATGGACATGTTCTTATCTGTACCCGAGGGTTTAACAGGTGTATCGAATGGTCGATTGATAGAAAGGAAAAAAAATGAGCCAGGGTATGAGATGTTTCATTGGAAAGTCGTTAATCCAATCAATAATTATAGCATTAATATCAACATAGGTAAGTATACTGAAATACGCGATACTTTTAATGGGATACACCAAGTGCCGCTTGCTTATTATGTGCTTGAAGGCAATAGGGATACAGCTGAGAAACATTTTAAACAGGTAAAAAATATGTTTGCCGCCTTTGAACATTATTTTGGCGCATACCCTTTTTATGAAGACAGTTATAAATTGGTAGAGACCTCATACTGGGGCATGGAACATCAGAGTTGCATAGCCTACGGCAACCATTATATGAACAATGATTTTAATTTTGATTTTATTATTATTCATGAAAGTGGCCATGAATGGTTTGCCAATAGCATAACTGCCAACGATCCTGCAGATATGTGGATTCATGAGAGTTTTACCACCTATTCTGAAGCGCTGTATGCAGAGTATTTTTATGGCAAGCAAAGGGCCATTGAATACCTATTAACACAAAGAAAGAAAATAGTAGCTAAAAATGCTATGATTGGTCCTAGAGATGAGTTTTACCATGGTCAGAAGGACAACGATATTTATTATAAAGGCACTTGGATGTTGCATACCATGCGAAATATTATGAATGATGATAGCCTTTGGTTTGCCACTATTAAAGCGTTAAACAAACAGTTTGAACATAAAATAATACAGACTAAAGATATTATTGGTTTTTTCAATACGCACACGAATTGCAGATGGAGTTTATTTTTTAAACAATATCTTTCCCACGGACCATTGCCTGAATTTGTATACAAAAGCAAGTTAAATAAAAACGGAACACAAACTGTAACTTACCATTTTAAAAATATTATTAAAGGTTTTAGTATGCCAGTAAAAATTTATACGAGCATTGATAAGACAACCTTTATTTGGATATCGGCTCATGCCAAGCAACAAAATGTGACTATTGCTAAAAACGATAGTTTCATGGTAGCCTCGGAATTATTTTTACTCAAGTAATTTTTGGGCTCAATTTAGTTGATACATTTGCAAATAAAATATGATTGCCTATAATCCCAAAGATTGGTTTAAACTGCTTTTAAATTTTCAGAAAGCGGATACTTTAAAGAAACTATTGCCGCTTATGCTCTTTATTGGCGTTTATGCCTGTGCAATTGCTTATCTTGAAATTTCTGTGTTTAAATTTGGTGAGAATTCTAAGCTCAAAAACATTACCAGTTTGCATACTTTATTGGGTTTCGTTTTATCAATGCTTTTAGTTTTTAGAACCAATACTGCTTACGAGCGATGGTGGGAAGGTAGAAAACTCTGGGGGTCGTTGGTCAATAGTTCACGTAATTTGGCTTTAAAGCTAAATGCGATTTTAAAACCTGACGATAAATTCAACCGCGATTTTTTTACCAAGGCCATTAGCAGCTACGCCAGTGTATTAACTAAAACTTTGGCGCAAGAGAGTACGCGCTTTATGTTGGATGAGATGGAACATCCTGAATTACAACTGAATGCCAGTATTTCGCACCACCCGAACAGGGTTGCAAGTATTATTTATAACAAGGTATACAGTTTAAAAAGGGAAGAATTTATAAACAATGAGGAGCTTTTATTCTTGAATGCTGAATTGCAAAACTTTACGGATGTATGCGGTGGATGCGAAAGGATAAAGAATACACCCATTCCATTTTCTTATTCGCTGTTTATTAAGAAATTTATTTTTTTCTATGTGATGACTATTCCTTTTGGGTATTCTTTTAGTTTGGGTTATTGGATGGTGCCTTTTGTAATGTTTGTATTTTATGTGTTGGCCAGTTTGGAACTGATAGCCGAGGAAATTGAGGACCCTTTTAACAATGATATCAACGATATTCCTACTTTGAAGATATCGGAAAATATTAAGAAGAATGTAACTGAAATATTATTGAAGTAATATTTTTAGGGATTTTGGGGATTTGATGCCACTTTTTTTTGATTTATTACGTCTATGTGTTGAATGGTTTAATAAAGCATTCGCAAAATGTATAATTACACCTGTAAAATATCTTTTTTACAGGTGTTTTTATTTGATGGGTTACTCGCTCATAAACTAGGGCTTAGTGTAAACGGATACCATTGGTTTTTTGCTTATGTTTGTCGAATAACATTAGTTTAAATTAACGATGCCGTTTACAATAGCCATTTCGAACCACAGAACGCCTTTTAAAAGTAACCCATGGTTGTGGGTTTTTATTTCCTCTTTCATTATTCTATGGACCAATACTTTTATATACACGAGCGATATGAATAATTGGTTTTTGGAGAACACGCTTTCTTTTTTGTTCTTGGGTTTTATATTGTTATCGTTTAAGAAATACCAGTTCAGCGATTTGAGCTATTTGTTAATGACTGTTTATATGTGCTTGCACGTATATGGGGCTAAATATACGTATGCCGAAAATCCTTTTGGATATTGGTTGCAAGACCAATTGCACACTTCGCGCAATCAGTATGATAGAATCGTACATTTTAGTTTTGGTTTTTTATTGGCCTACCCTATGCGCGAGTTGTTTTTGCGTTGGTTTAAATACCCTAAAATGGTAGCTTGGATTTTGCCTATCGAAATTACACTTTCGATCAGTGGTTTTTATGAATTGATAGAATGGGCGGTAGCCGATGTATTTTTTGAAGCGCAGGGTGATGCTTACCTAGGCACCCAAGGAGATATATGGGATGCACAAAAGGATATTTTTATGGCTTTTTCGGGGGCTATTCTTTCTACTACTATTGTTTCGATTGTAAAGAAAATTTTTAGGGTGCAGGGGAAGGCTGCTGTTGAGTGAGTGATCGAAAATGAATTACTATAGACAAATGCTTTTTTATTGAGGTTAGTTTTTGGGTTATCCTTTTTGATTGTTTGCATTGGGTATTTATTTGGGTGAATGGATTGAACAGAAGGTAAATTTGGATGTTCAGATGTCGGAATTGGGTCTTCAGATGTTAAATTTGGGTTCTCAGATGCTAAAATTGGATGTTCAGATGTCGGAATTGGGTTCTCAGATGTTAAAATTGGGTCTTCAGATGCTAAAATGTGGAGGTTTTTTAGGACAGTTTGGGCGAAGGCCTCTCCCTAACCCCTCTCCATTGGAGAGGGGAAGGGGTAAATGGCAGAAATTGAACGCTTTATAGTGGAATTGTAAGTTTTGATTGTTTTTTGGGTGTATAAAGGGTGCGGATGGTTTTGGCTGTTTTAAATTATGGCTTTACCTGCGGTGCTGCTTCCCTTAATCAAGTTAAGGGCAGGCTGCGGTGGGATTAAATTTAAAGGTGCTAATGGGAGGGATGGATTTGATAACGTCAGACTGTGAAAAAACCCATTGGATTATCCACAATACATGCCGTTAATTGGGGTGTAAAAATAATCAAAAATCAGATATAAAAATGCGATATTCGAGCATCGAATGGAAATAATATCAACGACTCAAAGAGACCAAATAAGCTTTGCTAGCATGGAGGATTGGATAGAGAAAGACAATGCAGTTAGAGTAATAGAGGCTTTCGTAGAACATATCGATTTAAAGGAACTTGGTTTTGAGGTGGCGGAACAAAAGACTGAAGGACGCCCAAGCTACAATGCAAAAGTATTTTTAAAATTGTACTTTTATGGCTACTTAAATGGGTTGCGCAGCAGCCGGAGATTAGCAAAAGAATGCGTTCGCAATATTGAAGTGCAATGGTTGCTATGTAAATTATTGCCAAATTACCACAGCATTTCTGACTTTAGAAAAAACAACCCAAAGGCATTGCGCAATACATTCAAATTATTTGTAT